>JAFYOA010000143.1 GCA_017547865.1 Clostridia bacterium | reverse complement strand
GCAAAATATTGCCTGGAGACTGTGGGTATGCTGGAAAACTGCTCCTTCCGCTTCAGCCAGTGGGATCCTGCCAACCCCAAAAACAAGTACGAAGGCACCGCTGAGCAGTGGGAGACCGCGCAGGCTGTCATGAAAGAAATTTTAGACGACCTGGGCGTTGAGTACGAAGTTGGCATTGACGAGGCTGCTTTCTACGGTCCCAAGCTGGACATTCAGTACAAGAACGTGTTCGGCAAGGAAGACACCATCGTTACCATTCAGATCGATATGCTGCTGGCTGAAAAGTTCGGCATGGAATATGTGGATGCAGACGGCCAGAAGAAGCGCCCCTACATCATTCACCGTACTTCTCTGGGCTGCTACGAGCGTACCCTGGCTTACCTGCTGGAGCGTTACGCCGGTGCTCTGCCCCTGTGGATGATGCCCACCCAGGTGAAGGTGCTGCCCATTACGGACCGCGCCCACGACTATGCCCGCGAGCTGGTGGCCAAGCTGGATGCCGTGAACATCCGCGCCGAAGCCGACTGCCGCAGCGAAAAACTGGGTTACAAGATTCGAGAAGCCCAGATGGAAAAGATCCCCTACATGCTGGTGGTGGGCGACCGCGACATGGAAAACGGCACGGTTTCCGTCCGTACCCGCGGTGGCCAGGATCTGGGTGCCATGACCCCCGACGAATTCCTCGCCAAGTGCCTGGTGGAAATCGCCAACAAGACCAAGGAAATCTGATCAAAATAAAAAGCAGAGTGCTTTCCGTTGGGAAGGCACTCTGTTTTTTAGTTGAAAGCGGGCTCTATATCTGCCGGATTGGCGTGTTACCCCAAATAATCCGCAGCAAACGCATCCACATCCGAAAAACGGCGAACGGAGATCCCCGCCGTTTTGTACACGTCTTCGTATTTGCGCAGGCAGGCATCAAACAACCGTACATTGTTATCCAAACAATCCGGATCGTATTCTTCCATCAGGTTGTACGTCCCGATGTCCACCTCCGCGGCAATCCCCTCAAACATGCACTGCAGGCTGCACAGGTTCGCAAACGATGCAAACACGTCATTGTTCCCGGCGGCTTCTTCCACCTTATTCCGCCAGTTGGAGTACATTTCTTCGTACGTACCCCGCAGGTCTGCAGAAGGCACTTTTTTCTCTTCTTCACGCCGCACGTGCTTTTCTGTATATAAAAGAAGCGTTTTGGCCAGTTCACGCAGTTCGGCCACATCTTTGCTTGCGGCAATTTGTCTCAGGCTTACCGCCACCGTGCTGTCCACAGGCAAGGCGGCCAGTTCTTCCGGCATTCTTTTTGTGCCGCGCTTAAAATACTTCCCATGGAAAAGCATCAGCGCATCCGCAAGGTAATACACCACGCCAAACACCGCCAGGCGCACCTGGCCCAGCGTTTCCTGCAGGCAGGCATCGGCATAGGCCACCTTTGCTTTCTCCACCAAGCCATGCACCCGCTGAAAACGCTCCCCGGATGCCAAAAACTGCTTCGCCTGTTCCCTTAATCTGCACAATTCCTCGTAGGCTTCCTGTTTTTTCACGCAAACGATGTTGGAATCCAGCAATTTGGAAAGCTGGGCGTGATGGCACCCGGCGTCTGCACGCAGGCTGTGCCAGCTTGTGCAGTAAATATCGTAGCCTATACCGCTGTCGTCCAGAATAAATCCCGTTCCCAGCTGCCAGCCGTCATCGTTTTGGATCAACAGCAGCAGGTCCAGGTCCGATTTCGCATACGCTTCTCCCGTGGCAACAGAGCCGTACACGCCCACCAGCGCCAGGGAATCCGGGCACAGTTTTTCTGCCTTTTCAATCACCGCATCGATTATTTTTTGGTTCACCGTGTTCATCGTCACATCTCCGTCGTACAATACACATTATACAGGAACAGCCACAGCAGACCGATCCGCCGTGGCTGTTTATTTTTTTACAGAATTTCGATCTGGCACATCTGCATGGTCTGCAGAGCAGCGGCGTGGCTTTCCGGTGTTACACCGGCGCAGGCATTGGCCACCACGGCAAAATCCGCTTCCGGCAGGGCCGCCTTCAGCAGCATGGCATTGGAGACCACACAAATATCCGTGCACAGGCCCACCAGGGTGATGTGCACATCCGTTTCACCGGCAACCACTTCTTTCGCCAGCCCCACCAGTTCTTCCGAACCGAAGGTGGGCTTATCCAGCACCACGGCACCGGCTTTTTCCAGCGCAGCCGCCACCGGGGGAACAATCTCCCACCCGGCGGTATTTTTAATGCAGTGCTCCACCGGCAGGTGTTTTCCCTCCCGGGTGGAAAGATAATCTTCGCCGTGGGTATCCCGGGTGGCAAACACCCGGTCAAAACTGCCGCTCTCAATCAGTGTTGTCACCGGCTCCACCGTAGCCACGGCTTCTGCCGTGCCCAGGGAACCATCCACAAAATCTTTCTGCATATCCACAACGATCAAAATTTTCATTTCCGCTTCTCCTTATGCAAAAAGCTCCTCGGCTTTGCCATATTCACTGTACACATTCACGCGGTTTTCCGGCGTGTTCTTGGGCTGGGTTACGGTCACATCACCCTTGGCAGAGGTCACTTCCACATTGCCGGGCATCGTTGTCAGTTCCAGCTGCACCGGGGCAGAATAGGTCTGCACCGTGCCGTACAGCAGCTTGCCCTGCACCAGCAGCGGGCCATCCACGCTGCGCAGGTCGGCTTTGGCGAGCGCACAGCGGGTCAGTTCCACCGCACCGCTCGTTGTCTTCAGCTTCAATTCATCCGTATCCAGCTTCCGGCAGGAAATATTACCGCTCTCGCTGCCCAGTACCGTTAAGGGGGCTTTAATATTTTCCAGGTTGATCTCGCCCACCGTATTTTCCACACGGAAAGAAATGTTGTTGGTCAGGCCGGTCACCGTAATGTCCGATTCACCGGAAAGAACACGCACAAACTCCAGTGCTTCTGCCTGCTCCTGCGGAATCAGCACCTCCAGCCGCTTGTACAGACCGCCGCCCACACCGGTATCCACTGCGGGCAGAATGCTGTCTACCCAGCCAATGGTGAGATCGTGGCTGGCCAGGTACACCGTCCCTTTTTCGTCGGATTTCAAACCGCGCTCGGCGTATT
>JAFYOA010000142.1 GCA_017547865.1 Clostridia bacterium | reverse complement strand
TGAATTTTTCGTTGGGAGAAAACAGCAGCAGGCTCTTACCCGCGCCGTCACGGCTGTATACAATGTACCAGCCGCCCACGCCATCGGCGGTTTCGGCGGCACGGTGCACATTGGCTTTGCCGGAGCACAGCTTGGCCACGGCAGCGGCATCCTTCACTTCGCCGATCTCTTCCACGTTTTTGGCATCGAAAGAAACCACGCGCTTGCGCTTCTTTTTATTGATGATCTTGTCCACGGTGATATCGCCGTTGGTAAAGCTGTACTCAAATTCCAGGTCCAGCTGAGCCCACACCCAGTAAATACCGTAACCGCAGCCAAAGAACAGGAAATACGGGATCATGGGGATATTGAGCATAATCGCCACCTGGAAGCTGATATACAGCAGTACGCAGGTGAGCAGCACGGCACCCAGAATCATCGCCCAGTCTTTCGAGCTCTTTTTACGCTTGACAAGCCATTCCACAAAAACATCGGTCACAAACATAAGAACCAACCTTATCTTTTTAAAATTTTTAAAATATCCGGGGAACAGCGTGCATACCGCCCCAGTTTGCTCCATTATAGCACACACTCCTCGCAGAAACAAGAAACAAACAACAAATACAGCAGTTTTTTTGCCCGAAAAGCTTGCAAAAGAACGGATTTGTGGTATACTTAAATGCATAACGCTGTGAAAAAGAAAAGTAATTTGCCACACGGCAGCCAGAGAAGTCCCGTCATCGGCTGGAAGCGGGACTGTGTACGCGGCAGGTGAAGTTCCCTTTGGAGCGGCGGCGCTGAAAGCCATGCAACTAAGCGCCGACGGCAGGCACCGTTACAGGCCGAAAAGGATGCGGCACATTTTTGTTTGCATTAAAATTGGGTGGTACCACGAAGGATCAGGCTTCGTCCCATGGGGACGGGGCTGTTTTTATTTTCCCCCGCCCGCACCGTACCTGGAAAATATACAGAAAGGATCCTTGACATGAAAGAAAAGATCGAACAGTTGAAAGCACGTTTCGATGCCGAACTGGCCGCTGCCGCCGGTTCCGATGACATTGAAAAACTGCGCATTGCCTACCTGGGCAAGAAGGGCGAAGTCACCGACCTGCTCAAGGGCCTGAAGGACGTCTCCGGTCCCGAAAAGAAAGAAATGGGCCAGGAGATCAACAAGCTGAAGAGCTACGCCGACGAAGCGCTGGCTGCCGCTGCTCAGCAGATCAAAGAGAAAGAAATTGAAGCCCGCGTAAATGCCGCCGAAGAATACGACGTGACCCTGCCCGAGGATGTGGAAAACGGCTCCTACCATCCCATCACCCTGGTGCAGCGCGAAGTGGAACAGATCTTCGCCAGCATGGGCTTTACCATTGAAGACTACAGCGAGATCGTGGACGACTACCACTGCTTCGAGGCTCTGAACATTCCCAAGCACCACCCCGCCCGCGATATGCAGGATACCTATTATCTTGACAACGGCCAGCTGCTGAAGACCCATACTTCCGCCGCTCAAAACGCCATTATGCGCAAATACGGCGCTCCCCTGCGTTCCATCTTCCCCGGCCGTTGCTTCCGCAACGAATCCACCGATGCCTGCCACGAGAATACTTTCTTCCAGATGGAAGGCATTATGATCGATAAGGATATCTCCATTTCCAACCTGATCTACTTCATGAAGACCATGCTCTCCGAAGTGTTCCAGCGCGACGTGAAGGTGCGCCTGCGCCCCGGCTTCTTCCCCTTTGTGGAACCCGGCTTTGAGCTGGACATCAACTGCGAGATCTGCGGCGGCGAAGGCTGCCCCACCTGCAAAAACTCCGGTTGGCTGGAGCTGTGCCCCTGCGGCATGATCCACCCCAACGTGCTGCGCGACGGCGGCATTGACAGCGAAGAATACACCGGCTTTGCCTTCGGTCTGGGTCTTACCCGTCTGGCCATGATGAAGTACGGCATCAAAGATATCCGCGACCTGAACAGCGGCAGCCTGAAGACGCTGGCACAGTTCAAATACTAATTGAGGAAAGGAAGAGAAAACCATGTTTATTTCTACCAACTGGATCAACGATTTTGTCGACCTTTCCGGTCTCGATATCGAAGCTCTTATCCGCCGCTTTACCCTCTCCACCGCCGAAGTGGAAGACATCATCCACAAGGGTGAAGAGATCCGCGATGTGGTGGTGGCCCGTATTGAAGCCATCGCCGATCACCCCAACTCCAAGAAACTGCACCTGCTGAAGGTGAACGACGGCGAAAAGCTGTGGGATATCGTCTGCGGCGCTCCCAACGTGCGCGTAGGAATGGTCATCCCCTTTGCCCGCGAAGGCGGCTGTGTCAATGGCTTTGAGATCAAGTGCGCTTCCATTGCCGGCGTGGAATCCCGCGGCATGTGCTGCTCCGAAGCCGAGCTGGGCATCAGCGCCGATCACTCCGGCCTGATGGAGATCACCGATGACATTCCCCTGGGCACCCAGATCACCGATGCCTACGATGTGAAGGATATCATCTTTGAAGTGGACAACAAATCCCTGACCAACCGCCCGGACCTGTGGGGCCACTACGGCATTGCCCGTGAATTCTCTGCCCTTACCGGCCGTCCGCTCAAGCCTCTGGCTACTCTGGACTGCAGCATCTACAAGGATCTGCCCGGCGTGGAGATCACCGTGGAAGACGAAGAACACACCTACCGTTACAGCGGTCTGAAAGTAAAGAACATCAAAGAAAAGGTCAGCCCCGTGAACATGCGCATCCGCCTGTTCTACTGCGGCAGCCGCGCTATCAACCTGCTGGCCGACCTGACCAACTATATTATGCTGGAAATGGGCCAGCCCATGCACGCCTTTGACAACCGCAAGGTGGACTGCATTGAAGTGCGCCGCTACGACGCTCCCTTCACCTTTACCACCCTGGACGAGCAGGAACGCGCCATTGACGAAAACACCCTGATGATTGCCAGCAAGGGCGAGCCCGTGGCCATTGCCGGTATTATGGGCGGCCTTGCCACCGAAATCGAAGACGATACCGATTCTCTGCTGCTGGAATCCGCCAACTTTGACGGCGTGTGCATCCGTAAGTCCGAGACCCGCCTGGGCCTGCGCACCGATGCTTCCATCCGCTACGAGACGATCATCGACCCCGAAATGACCGTGACCGCCATTGAGCGCTTTATGCACCTGCTGAAGGAGATCGATCCCGGTGTGGAAATCGTTTCTTCTCTGACCGATGTGTACGTGAAGAAGTACGAGACCATCACCCTCACTTTTGATAAGCGC
The DNA here is from genome assembly GCA_017547865.1 of Clostridia bacterium. Next base: position 1,941 of record JAFYOA010000142.1, on the reverse strand, counting down.
TTTGTGGACCGCTACACCGGCATTGAAATCACCAACGAGCAGATTCTCAGCACTCTGCACGCCCTGGGCTTTGCCGCTGTTTGCGAAAACGATGTGTTCACCGTGACCGTGCCCAGCTGGCGCGCCACCAAAGACGTGACCATCAAGGCCGACATCATCGAAGAGATCACCCGTATTTACGGCTACGATAACTTTGAGATCAAGACCACGCTGAGCGCCCTGGCCCCTGTGCGCGACACCAACAACCGCGTGGACGACAACGGCACCAAGGATCTGCTGGTTAAGAAGTTCAAGCTGCACGAAGTGCACTCTTATATTTGGAACGATGCCAAGAAGTACCGCGAGATCGGCATTGAGCCGGAAGCCAACGTGCGTCTGCTCAACTCCATGAACCCGGACAACGACACCCTGCGCAACTGCATCTGCCCCACCCTGCTCTCTTTTGTCAACGAGAACAAGCAGTACGCCCCGGATTTCGGTATTTTCGAAATTGCCCGCGTGGTGGAGGGCCTGCAGGAGAACGGCGAATGCAACGAGCGCAAGAAGCTGGGCGTGGCTCTGTTCAGCCGCACCAAGAGCGAAAAGGAACTGTTCTTTGCCCTGCGTGATATGCTGGTGACCCTGGGCATGACCCTGAAGCACAAGCCCTTCACCTTTGCCCACGCTGCCGCTGCCCACAACTGGCAGCATCCCAAGAACACCGTTTCCATCGCCATGGACGGCCAGGAACTGGGCTTCCTGTGCGCCCTGCATCCGGTGTCTCTGGAGAGGATTGACAAGAAGGCCGCCATTGTGTGCGCCCAGATCGACATGGATGACCTGGCCCCCATTGAAGTGGCAGATCTCTCTTACCGTGAACCCTCCAAGTTCCCGGGCATCGACATCGACCTTTCTCTGGCGGTGGAACCCGGCACCCGTTACGGCGACCTGGCAGCCTGCTGGGCCGAGGGTGTGGAAAACCTGCAGGATGCAGGCCTCATCGATATTTACGAAGGCGAAACCGGCCGCAGCATGACGGTGCGCCTCACCTTCTCTTCCAACGAGAAGACCCTCTCCAAGAACGAAGTACAGGGCCAGATCGACCTGGTACTTGCCCGCCTGGCAGAGAAGAACATTGTGCTGAAGAACTGATAAAAAAGAACGAAGCCCGCTGTCTGAAAAGACGGCGGGCTTTCTTCATGCAAAAAAGAGATGCCCGCAGGCATCTCTTTTTGTTTTGCTTATTCAGACAGAGCTCGGTTCAGCCACACATCGGCAATGTCCAGGGCCAGGTACAGGCCGGGCTTTTCGCTCTGCTTCACGATCTGCTTGCGGCCGCGGATGGACATATCGGTCAGCATCAGCTGCACCACAACTTTGTCCGCAACCTCCAGGTCGTTCACTTTTTTCTTGCTCTTGATATCCAGCTTGATGACATACTTATCTGTCATATTGCCATAGTACAGGGTGTCGCCGCTGCGCACCAGCGGGCGGCCTTTATACGTAGGAAATGTTGCTTCGCTCATATACTCACTGCCTTTCTTAAAAATACAAAGCGGGCACCACCTGCCCGGCGAATCGTTCTTCTTACAGAACAATAACCAGTCTCTTTCTATTAGTATAGCACAAATCGATGCAAAGGTAAACAAAGAATTGTGTGGAATACAAAAAAAGAAAGGGGCAGCGCATCGGCGCCGCCCACAAATCAACGGTTTTCTGCTTATTTGTCTTCCAAATAAGACTTGAGCAGCACACGCAGCAGCTCATCCCGGTCGATCCGGCTGATCAGCTTACGCGCATTGTTGTGGGTGGTGATGTACGTGGGGTCTTCGGAAAGGATGTAACCACCGATCTGGTTGATCGGGTTGTAGCCCTTTTCCTTCATTGTATCGTACACAACGGTAAGGACGTTGCGAATGTTCTCTTCGTTGTCAAAATCCAGAGAAAAAGTGATCGTTTTAT
>JAFYOA010000141.1 GCA_017547865.1 Clostridia bacterium | reverse complement strand
TGAGGCGTGCCCACCAGCAGGAAAGGCTCGCTGGCAAAGGTGTCATCCATGGCGCAGTAAATGTGGGCTTCATCCAGTACAAGGCAGATCGCATTGCGGTAGCGGGCCACCAGACCGCCGTATTTTTTCGCCAGTGCGGTATAATGGGCGGTCATTTCTTCATCGGTAAGAGTTTTCCCGCCAATGGTGCGCACATGCACGCCGGGCTGGTCTTCCGGGGCAGCGTTTTCAAAATACAGGCCGGAATCGCAGGAAAATACCGGCAGGCGGTAAGCTTTGTAATAGCACAGGGCTTTTTGCAGGGCATTTTCCAGTGGAGTGCCGCCGGTTTCTTCCGCACGGGGAGGGGGAACAGGCATATCTTTTAAACCCAGTACCTCCACCGGCAGCGATGCCAGGCGGCTGCGCATGGCGGCCAGCTTGGCCGGGTTGCCGGTACCGTACAGCAGTTTCATCGGGTTTCCTCCTGTGCCAGAATACGGCGGTAATTTTCTTTGTCGGTGTCGCCCTCGGTGCTGATGAGCAGCACCCGGGAAGCTTCATTCAGCTTCAAGGCGGTTTTCAGTTCAACAAGGGCGGGATCAAGGCAGATGGCTTCCAATACGCCGGCGGGTACCGCTCCGGATTCCCCGGAAACAATAGCCGGGTCATTTTCCGCGGGTTTGCCCAGCAGGCGCATGCCCCGGGCAGAATATTCATCGCTGCAGGAAACAAACGCATCGGCCCAGGCGTTCAGAATGGGCCAGCTGAGGCTGCAGGGTTCGCCGCAGCAAAGGCCGGCCATCATGCTGTTCATGTCGCCTTCCACAATGTGCAGGGTGCCGTCGTTGGCTTTGGCGGTGCGGTAGTGGCAGTCCGCCTTGTCCGGTTCCACAATCACCGCCGTGGGGGGAGTGTCTTTCCACAGGGAGCAGCAATGGCCCAGCACAGCGCCTGCCATGCTGCCTACACCGGCCTGCAGCAGTACATGGGTGGGGGCCTGGGTCAGTTCGTCGGCAGCCTCCTGCACCATGGTGGTGTAGCCCTGCAGTATGGCAGTGGGAATGGCCTCGTACCCGGGCCAGGCGGTGTCTTGCACCAGCACCCAGCCATGTTTTTCTGCCATGGCAGCAGCATGGCGCACCGCATCGTCGTAGTTAACTTCCAAAATCTCCGCATGGGCGCCCAGGGCCTGAATATTGCGCAGGCGCTCTTCCACGGTGCCCTTGGGCATGTACACCACCGCGTTGTGCCCCAGTACATGGGCAGCCCAGGCTACACCCCGGCCGTGGTTGCCGTCGGTGGCGGTCACAAAGGTGCGTTGCCCCAGCTTTTCCATGGCCTGCGGTGTGCGCAGGGCGGCAAAGGCCTGCTCGTCCATGGAAATCCCCAGTTCTTCACACAGGTATTTGCCAATGGCAAAGCTGCCGCCCAGCCCTTTAAAAGCATTGAGGCCAAAGCGTTTGGATTCGTCTTTCACCCATACCTCTACCACCCCAAGGCGTTTTGCCAGCCCGGGAAGACTCACCAGCGGTGTGGGCGCGTAACCTTCAATTCCGCTGTGGAACAGCCGTACCCTGCCGACTTCTTCCACCGAAACGGGAGAAAGCACCTGTGCGTCTTTGCTTTTATGGTGAAAAACATAAGAAAAATCCGTGTTCATAAAGCGCCTCCTTCAGCGCAAATCGTTTTTTTGCAGGGCGGTTTCCAGTTCCTCCGCAGAGAAACGGCAGCCGGTTCCCTTTTCGATCCGGTCGGCAAGTTCCTGCGCCGGAATGTTTTTCAGTTCATCTTTGCGCAGAGAAATGCGCTTATAAACGGTTCTGTTGGCAAGGGAGTTGGCCTGGTTCCAGTACTCCGTGACGACCCAGATATCCCAGCTATGGGGCTGCGGGTACAGCGTGGCCCTGCTGTGGGTGCCGTCCACATGGTTGGCAGGTTCGTTGGAAGTGCAGGTGAGCAGCGGAATGCCGGTGACTTTTACCGCGGCAACGCCGTGCTTGTGCAGCCAGCCGCGCAGGAATACCCACAGGGGATCCAGTACCTTGGAATCGGAAACGAGATCCTTCACATAGGCGCCCAGCAGAACACGGTTTTTGCACTGGTTTTGGTCCAGAATACGCTCTGTCATAAAGCCGTTGCGGTCGTTGGCGCCGTGGTCACCTGCCAGACGGAAACGGCACAGCCCGTTTTCCATGGTAATGGAGGCTTCAAAGTTGTTTGATTCTTCTTTCCAGAAAATGAGGCAGCTGTTTTCATCGGTGCGCTCCGTAAATTCCATGTTCATCACTTCGTGCCAGTTGGAAAGGCTGATGTCGCCGAATTTTTTAGCAATGTCTCCGCCTTGCTTTTTGGCATACAGTCGCAGTTCTTCCCAGCTGACGCGTTCTTTGGCATCGTACCAGCTTTGGGCCACACGGGTGCCGTCGTACTGCTCTATAATGTAATACGGCCGGTTTTCCGTTTTATCCACGGCGAAATACTGCCGCTGTCCCCAGGTCAGCTCCACCGGCAGCTTGGGGTCGAACAGCCTGACCAGATTCCGGCTTTCCTGGGAGAACTGGCTGGTTCTGTCCGGGCCGGCGATTTCATAGGGGCGGCGGGCACGCTGGGCAGGGTTAGGCGAGGGCAGTTTCCAATCGTCACCTTTGGCCAGCTTCGCGGCCTTTTCGTCGGTCATATCCGGTAAAAGTTTGTTGCTGGCGGCGCCATCGGAATGGCTGACCCCGCCGCGCCAGGCGGCTTCGCTGTGGCGGTACCATTTGCCGTTGTACTTAAACAGAGCATCACATTCAAATTCGTGGGGCGGGCGGCCGGTAAACTGCAGAGAAATGACCTTTTGGCAGGAGAACGGCGGGGTGGGGGCGTTCCACATCACATCGGGCGGTTCGGTGCTGGGAGCGGGCAGCGGTTCTTCGGTTTCGTCTGCGATTTTTGCAGTGGGTTTTTCCGTAGGCTTTTCCGCGGGTTTCGGGCGGATCGAGGCAAGGATGCGTTCTGCCAGATTGGAAATATAGTCGGTTTCGGGCGCAGAGGAGAAAATGCGCAGCACGCCTGTCTGGTTGAACCAGCAAACTTTGATAAGTCCCTTTAAAGTGGGAGAAAGACCGCCAACGCACAGAACACCGGTCTCGGGGGCGGTGGCGGGGCAGACAAACAGATCATCGCCGCTGGCGTGCACCGCATCGATCACTTCGGTTTCTTTTCCCCCGGCAATGGGGGCGGTGGTCACCGTCTGCACAGGAGAAAGCTCGTTTTCAATAACGTACTGGGCCATGCGCAGCATCTGCTCGTAGCCGTAGCGGGGGATTTGAAAATCGTGCTGGGAGAAAGCATTGGAGGAAGTCGTTTTCTTCAGTTCGGGTTTTGGCTGGGGTGCCGGCGCAGGCGTCGGCTTGGCAGGCTTTTCTTTTTTGCTGAATTTAACCAGCTTGCGGCCGGCCCACAGCACCACGCCGCTGCACAGGGTGAGCAGCAGGGCCAAAAAGGCGCTGAAAATGCGTTCCACC
>JAFYOA010000140.1 GCA_017547865.1 Clostridia bacterium | reverse complement strand
CGGCAATGTTTATTCCGAGGATGAAAACGGCAAACCCATCTACGATTTTCCTTTCATCAATTCTGTGTACGCCCAGTGCGTAGCCCATGGCATCAAGCCTGTGGTGGAAATGGACTTTGTGCCCGAAGCGCTGGCGCGCCCCCGCACAACACCGCTGGTTACCGGCGGGGATATGTACGAGCGCTGCTCTTATCCGGCTGATTGGGACAAATGGCGTGCCCTGCTGGTGAAGTTTACCGAAAACCTGGTGGAGACCTTTGGCATTGACGAAGTGCGCACCTGGTATTTTGAAGCCTGGAACGAACCGGACCTGTGCGCGCTGGTGCCGTTTATTCAGCAGTGGCCGGCAGAGGATTGGGACGAGTTCATGCACCTGTACGATGTATTTGTGGATGCCGTGACCAGCGTGGATGATCGGCTGAAAGTCGGCGGCCCCGGCGGCTGTACTCAGGCCTTTATGTATAAGTTCTTCGAGCACGTCTGCCGCGGCAAAAACTATGTGACCGGCGAGACCGGTACCCGCATCGATTTTGTTTCCTACCATTTCTATGGCATGATCGGCTTCGGCATGGGCGTGTTCCCGTTGGAAGGTACGTCTGTTTCCAAATTTGTGCATGAGTTGTATGCCGTCAGTTCGTTGATGGCGCAGTTCCCCAAGCTGAAAGGGATCGAATTCCACCTGAACGAGTGGGGTGAGTGTGCCCAGGGCGGGCTGAACCGCCGCCAGTACCCGGAATTTGATGTTCTGCGCAACAGCGAATATTCTGCCTTGTATTTGGTCAAGCTGATTCCCAACCTGATGAAGCTGTGCGAACGCAGTGACCTGAACCTGACCATGCTGCTGTACTGGGGCTTTACCGGCGAAGACGACAAGGGTGCGACCTTTGAGGGGACTCGCGGGCTGACAACCTACCCGCGCATTTGCAAACCTCTGTGGACCGCCTACGAAATGCTGGCTGGCATGGGCGACCGCATGATCGAGTGCGATGCCCGTGTTGGCGCCCGGGTGAGTGCCTATGGCTTTAAAAGCGACAGCGGTGTGCAGCTGGTGGCATTCAATTTTGAAGAAGACCGTGTGCTGGAAGGCTACGAGCCGGCCCCGGTGAAACTGCAGGTGGAAGGTCTGGAACCCGGCAAGTATACCCTCACCACTGTTTCGCTGGGCCGCAAAACCAACAATACCTTTGGTTTCTACAAACCCTACCGCGATGCCGATGCCGTAACGGAAGAGGTGCTGCAGAAGACCCAGGCGATGAACGACTGGCAGCCCGACAGCGTGCAAACCGTGGAAGTGCTGGGTAACTACACCATTCGGGATACGATCCCCGACAGCGAAGTGCGTTTCTACTTCTTTGAAAAAGCCGAATAAAATAAACAAGCCGCTGCTCCTTTCCCGGGAACAGCGGCGTTTCTATGTTGTGATTTACAGAAGTTCTGCATGGAGACCTGCGCGGCGCAGGGCAGGGCGGATGGCAGCCCACAACAGCCCGCCGCAGATGACGGCGATGACACCGTTGACAAAAGTGGTGGGCAGCTTGACGGAAAGGGTCTCGATGATGGAAACATCCCAGGTAAAGCCCTTGACGAACACGCCGGAAAGGATGTTTTTGGTGCAGTACAGCACGCAGTAGGCAGAAACACCCGCCACGCCGGCCAGCCACACCCGCAGACCGTCTTTCCAGAATTTGCAGCGCATCACCAGGCCGGTGACAAAGGCCAAAGCGAATTTATTGATGAAGGTGATCCAGAATTCAGGAGCCCAGGCAGGGTTTTGCAGGTCATACAAAGCGCTGCCGATGCCCGCAGCCAGGCCGCCGGTGAGGGGGCCGAACAACAGACCGGAGAGCACACACATCATGTTGCCAAGATGCAGTTTGGTCTGCCCCAAAGGGCTGGGAATATCGAAGCCCAGGAAGGTGAATACGAACACCATGGCCGCCAGCACACCAACAATGGTGAGCCGCTGCACGGTGAAGAATTTTTTACTTTGATTGTTTTGCATTGCAAATATCTCCTTTCGCTCTGTGCGGAATGTACCCAGTATACCATAATTTGGTATGATTAAAATTACCAGAACACAACTTTTTGATAATACCAGTTCGATGATTGACAATTGCACTGCCGGGTGATACAATGCAGATAACAAGGAGGAGTAAACGATGGATACTTTATTTATGGAACGCACTGCCGCTGCGGCAGAAAAACTGACGGCCATTCGCCGTGATTTTCACAAACATGCCGAAACCGGCTGGATGGAGATGCGCACGGCGTCTCTCATTGCCCGGCGACTGACCGACCTGGGCTGGGAAGTGCTGGTGGGCAGCGAGGTGTGCAAAGACGATGCCCGCATGGGCGTGCCGGACGAAGCCACGCTGCAGATGGGCTATGAACGTGCCAAAGCACAGGGGGCAGATCCGGAGTTTTTGGAGAAAGTGAAGGGCGGCTTTACCGGTGTCATCGGTATTCTGCACGCAGGGGAAGGCCCGGTGTACGGCATGCGGTTCGATATTGACGCCCTGGGCGTGTTTGAAAGCAAAGAAGAGACCCACCGCCCCGCGCGCGAAGGTTTTGCCAGCGTGAACGAAGGCAGCATGCACGCCTGCGGCCACGATGGCCACGCCGCCATTGGTTTGGGTGTGGCAGAAGTGCTGATGCAGTATAAAGAAGAGGTGCACGGTACCGTTAAGCTGATTTTCCAGCCTGCCGAAGAAGGCGTGCGCGGCGCAAAATCCATTGTGGTGGCGGGACACCTGGACGACGTAGATATTCTTTTGGGCAGCCATGTAACGGATATTCGCGCGGCAAAGGGAGAAGAAGCCGATCTGATTCCCGGGGCGGGCGGTTCTTTGGCCACCACCAAGCTGGACGCCGTTTTCCACGGGCAGGCCGCTCATGCCGGCGGTGTGCCGGAACGCGGCGTGAACGCCATGCTTGCCATGGCTACGGCTGTGCTGAACCTGCAGGCCATTCCGCGCCACAGCGGCGGCCCCACCCGCATTAACGTGGGCCGTGTGGTGGCCGGCAGCGGCCGCAATGTCATTCCCGATATTGCCACCATGGAGCTGGAAATTCGCGGGCAGACCACCGAGCTGAACGAATACATGGAAAACTACGCCCGCCGGG
>JAFYOA010000139.1 GCA_017547865.1 Clostridia bacterium | reverse complement strand
CGCCACACGCTGCTGTTCACCGCCGGAAAGCTCACTGAGCTTATTGTTCTTCCGATGGGCGATGCCAACCATTTCAAGCAGTTCCAACGCACGCTGGTCCTTAGCCTTTCTTCCCGAAAGAAGCATGGGCATTTTCACGTTTTCCATTGCAGTGAGATAGGGAAGAAGGTTGCGCGCATTATTTTGCCACACAAAACCAACTGTGCTTCTTTTATACTCCACCAGTTCAGCTTCTGAGAGTTTGAACAGGTTTTTACCATCCACATACAATTGGCCGGCCGAAGGACGATCCAAACCACCGATCATATTGAGAAACGTAGATTTACCGCTGCCCGAATTGCCGATGATGGCCATCAGTTCGCCGTAGGCGACATCCAACTCCAGGCCCTGCAGGGCAAGAACTTCGATATCCGGAGTCTTATAAATTTTAACCAGGTTTTCACAAACGATGATATTATCCTGTATACGCTGCTGCAGATCACTTTCAGCCATTGATAAATTCACCGTCCTCTAACTGATACACCTTATCACCAATCTCCATTAGACCGGTATCGTGGGTAGTCATAACAAATGTAAGCTTTTCTTCCGCGCACAGATCTTTGAAAATACGCACAACCTGCAAACCGGTGGCGGTATCCAATTCTGCAGTGGGCTCGTCTGCAAAAATAACTGCAGGTTTGTGAGCGATGGCACGGGCAATGGCTACACGTTGCTGCTCACCGCCGGAAAGTTCCTGGGGCATGTGAGACATGCGGGAACCAAGGCCAACCATTTTCAGACATTCTTCCGCACGTTTACGGCGGTCGCCCTCATAACGGGCAAGTCGTAGCGCAAACTCCACGTTTTCATAAGCGGACATGATGGGAATCAGCGCGACCGACTGAAATACAAAGCCGATCTGTGTGCGGCGAAGAACGCTGCGTTCGTGTTCACTCATTGTGCAAATGTTCTTGCCGTTAAACCACACTTCGCCTTCGGTAGGAAGATCAAGCGCACCGAGAATATTCATCAGTGTAGTTTTACCGGAACCGGAACGTCCACGCAGAAGTGTGAGCGCGCCGGCCGGGATTTCGGGACTAACGCCTTTCAGAGCGTAAAAAGGTTCCTTTTCGCCTGTCTGGAAAGCCCGCTTGATATTGGAAGCAACAATTATATTTTCCATAAGAAGTAACGTTTCCTTTCGCAGACATCAATCTTCGCCAAGCTTCAAAGCCTGGGAAATACGAATCTTGGAGACAATCCAGGCGATGATGCCGAGGCATACCAGAATCATCAGACCAATTACAACAATCAAACGCACCATATCCGACATCAGCGATATAGCTTCCATGGGAATATGCTGCTGTGTGGGCATGTAGGCCTCCTGTACCAACGGGACAAAAATCTTGGAAGTCAAGATACCGGCGGTAAAACCAATCCCCACAGCAGTACCGGAGATCAGCACCTGCTCACTGATCAGCATGGTTATAATCTCACGCATGCTCATACCCATAGCGCGGAAAATACCAAACTGCAGTGTGCGCGACTGGATGGAAAGAATCCAATAAATCAGGAAACCGGCCGTGCAGAGAAGAAGGATTACGATGAAATTGGTGGTCAGCATACCGTTCGTGCCCAAAAGAACCGGATCGTTCTTCAACTCGATACAAGTGGCATTTGCATCTTTGAAGATATCAAAATAAATAACCTTTTCAGCGGCATACTCATAAATCGAAGCTGTAGAGCCTTCAAAGTCGATCCAAATTTGGCAATTCAAAGCAGAGTCAACCACAGATTGCAGATAATTCAAATTGGACACAATGAGGAAGTTCTTTTCGAATTTGGCCATGCCGGTATCCTGACTGTTTTTCAGAGCATTTGGCTCGAAAGTGGGCCAGTAATCAACAAAGCCATAAATCGTTCCGCTCACGGTCTCGCCATCCACCACATAATGAATGGGGTCGCCAATCGCATACGCAAATACATCCCGATACGAAGAGGATACAATAACAGCATCCGGCGCCATGGCCAGCGCATTGAGATAATTGTACCAGTGCGTATCCAACAAAGAGTTTTTGAACCAAGCAGTCTGGCCGAATTCTTTGCT
>JAFYOA010000138.1 GCA_017547865.1 Clostridia bacterium | reverse complement strand
GCCTACCCCGCCATCGACCCCAAGCGGGTCTGCGAGACCGGCGGCAGCTACGGCGGCTTTATGACCAACTGGATCATCGGCCATACCCATCGCTTCTGCTGTGCCGCTTCCCAGCGTTCCATTGCCAACTGGCTCAGCTTCTACGGCGTGGCCGATATCGGCTACTTCTTCGCCACCGACCAGTGCGACGGCAACCCCTTCGACGATGCGGAAAAGCTGTGGAAACAGTCTCCCCTGCGCTATGCCGGCAATGTGAAGACCCCCACCCTGTTCATCCACTCCGACGAAGACTACCGCTGCCCCCTGCCTGAAGGCCTGCAGATGTACACCGCCCTGGCAGACCGCGGTGTGCCCACCCGCCTGTGCATGTTCCACGGCGAAAACCACGAGCTCTCCCGTTCCGGCAAGCCCAAGCACCGTGTGCGCCGCCTGACGGAGATCACCGACTGGTTTGAAAAATACGCGAAATGAGTTTTTGGCCCCGCCTGCAAAAGGTGGGGCCATCTTTTTATTGACAACACAGGTGAACCTGCTATAATGGCGGTAAAGACCGCAATGGGAGGTATACATATGAGCGGATTTGGTTTTAACGTAATGGATTTCGGTGCAAAGGGCGACGGCATCACCGACGATACCGCGGCCATTCAGAGCGCCATTGATTTTGTAGCTGCCCGGGGCGGCGGAAAGATCCTCTTCCCCTATACAAAAGAGGGCTACCGCATTGCTTCCCCGGCAAAAGAATACTACAACGGCCGGGTGGTGCGCGCCCAGCTCATCATTCCGCCGGGAACCAGCAACATTCAGCTGGAAGGCGAAATGCCCTGCCGCATGCTCAGCGAATACCAGGTGCGCCCCCTGCAGAAAGAAGGCAGTGTTTTTACGCCCACCACATTCGGCACCCTGCGCAACGACAACACCCGTCTGTTCTCCGATTGGGAAGCCCCGGAGGAACACGACCCCACCCAGCACCCTTGGTCTATGCTGGCCGCACCGGAGGGCAACAGCTGTGCCGGCCACTTCAGTGTAAGCATGTTCTCCATTCACAATCTGGAATTCCGCGTGCATTTGAACAAAGACAAGATGTACCCCACCGAAAGCGCCGTGAACCTGCAGCATGTGGCCCGGGTGAACATTCAGGACAGCCAGTTCTGCATTAACGAAACCGTGGGCGATACCGTGCTGAAAAAGGAACTGCAGCCCAACCCCTGCCACACTGTTGGCCTGATGACCTCCGGTGACCAGGATGACAACAACGTGCTGCGCAATGTTTCCGTGCAGGGCTTCCGTTACGGTTATGTGTTCAGCGAGCACGTGATTGCGGATTTCCTGTATGTGCACAACTGCGAGGAAGCCATTACCTTCCACGATTCTTCCCATCTCACCGTCATCAACCATGTGGTGGCCCAGCACAACACCAAAATCATCACCACCACCCGGGAAGAACTGTTCGGCCACAGGAAAGGCCCCTGCGTTGTGAAGATCGGCACCGTGAACTTTGAATGCGGCACCGGCATTCCTCCGGCAATTTCGCAGCTGCAGTACGGCGTATACGACCCGGAAGGCCGCCTCCATGGCACTGTTTCCTGGCACAAACCCTGGGGCAAACAGGAATTCCCCACCCTGTGCAGCGAAAAATTTGAAGTCACCCATTTTTAAATTTGCATAGCAAAAGCCCTGCGGCCAAAAAAAGGCTGCAGGGCTTGGTTTTTTATGTTGTTTACTTGGTGGCCGCAAGACGAAGGGCATCGTCGATATGGGCGCAGAAGTTTTCTTTGCCCACGCGGGAAACCAGACCGGCCTTGCGCATGGCGCTCATGGGCTGCTGGTTCACATGAGAGAAGACCACCTGCACACCGCGGGCTTCGCACTTGGCAAGCAGGGCTTCCAGATTGTGCAGGGCGGTGGCATCGATGGTGCTGACACTGCGCATACGCAGCACCAGGCAGGTGTGACGCTCTTCCATGGAGATCTTGAGGATCTCATCGGCAGCACCAAAGAACAACGGGCCGCTGATTTCGTACACAATGGTGTTTTCCGGCACAGCCTTCAGGTCTTCGTCGTCGCCGGCATCCTTCCAGCTTTCCACGCCGGTCACGTCGCTCATGCGCTTCATGAACAGCAGGGCAGCCAGCACCAGGCCAACCGCAATGGCCACAACCAGGTCGAAGATAACGGTGAGAGCAAAGGTAAGCATCAGCACCAGGATATCGCTCTTGGGAGCGGTTTTTACCAGATGTACAAAGTGGCGCCACTCAGACATATTGTAGGCTACCACAAACAGAATGGCCGCAATGGTGGGCATGGGAATGAGAGCTGCATAGGGCATGAGCACCACCAGAATGAGCAGCAGGGTAACGGCATGCACCATGCCGGCCACAGGGGTACGGCCGCCGTTCTTTACGTTGGCGGCGGTGCGGGCAATGGCACCGGTGGCGGGAATACCGCCGAAGAGAGCGGAAGCAATGTTGCCCGCGCCCTGGGCCACCAGTTCCATGTTGGAACGATGACGGCTGTTGATCATGCTGTCGGCCACCACGCAGGAAAGCAGAGATTCAATGGCAGCCAGAATCGCAATGGTAAAGGCATCCGGCAGAACAGCGCTGACCACATCCATGCTGAAGTTGGGCATGGTGAAGGGCGGCAGATTGTTGGAAATCTCGTACAGATCGCCGATGGTGTTAACGGGCATATGCAGGCCGTTCACCATGCCAATGCCCACCAGCACGGCGATCAGAGAAGCGGGGATCTTCTTAAAGAAGCCGGGCAGATAGGGCCAGCCGATGAGCACAGCCAGGCAAACCACGCCCACCAGCACGGCAGACCAGTTGGTGGTGCCGATGAAGTGAACCACAGCCTCCAGCTTTTCCATGGTTTCGATGAGCGGATGCTCCGTTACAACGGTCAGACCAAGGAAGTCTTTGATCTGCCCCACCAGAATGGTGACAGCAATACCGGCGGTGAAACCGGTGGTGATGGTATAGGGAATGAACTTGATGAGACTGCCCAGGCGCAGCAGACCCATGGCGATGAGGATAACACCGGCCATAACGGTAGCGACCACCAGGCCTTCCAAACCGTTTTTGGCAACCACACCCGCCACAATGGTGGCAAAGGCGGCGGTGGGGCCGGAGATCTGCACACGGCTGCCGCCCAGGAAGGAAATCACAAAACCGGCAACGATGGCGGTGTAGATACCCTTTTCCGGGGTAACGCCGGAGGCAAGAGCCAGCGCAATGGAGAGGGGCAGGGCGATGATGGCCACGATGATACCGGCCACAATGTCTTTGATGAGCTGTTCGGTGCTGTAAGTTTTCAGCACAGAAAACAGCTTCGGCTTCAGTTTGTCCATGAAATAACCTTCTTTATCATTTAATAAACTCTCCGGAACAGGAGAGATGATGCCGCATATAAAAATTTCGCCAAGATTTTCACACGCCCATTATAATACCGCAGATGCTGTCTTTTTTCAATGGGAAATGTCGCAAAATCGGTCCTTTCGCAAAAGGAAGTTTCTATGCATTTTTTCATACTGGCACAGCCCGGAATTTTATGCTATACTGAAAACAGAAAGAAAAAGAGGTGTTTTTATGAAGACCCTGTTGTTTTATTTTTCCGCCACGGGCAACTCCCTCACCACTGCCCGCGCCATTGCCGCCGCACTGGAAGACTGCACCCTGGTACCGGTAGCCGCACTGAAAGACGAAGAAGAGGTGCGTATTCCCGCCGATGTGGAAAAGGTGGGCTTTGTGTACCCGGTGTATTACAGCGATATGCCGCATATTCTGCGCCGGGTCATTTCCAAAATGGTATTTGAAGGCACGCCGTATATTTTCTCCGTATGCACCTGCGCCGGGCATTTCGGCATTGTTTCTCAGCGAATGAATGCACTGCTGCAGACCCGCGGGCAGAAGCTTTCCCGCCACTTGTGCATGTACCTGCCAGGCAACAGCCGCGTGCACCCGCCGGAAAAAGATGCCCAGCAGCTGGCAGACCAGGAAAGCGCCACCGCTGCGCTGATTCAGCAGCTCACCGAATGGACCGTGGAAGACCATACTCCCAAGGAAGAACCGGCCAACTCCCCTGTGCACGATGCCCGCAATATGCGCGGCCTGCTGGCAGAGGAGAACTGCACCGGCTGCGGCACCTGCGTGCAGGTTTGCCCCATGTACAACGTCTCTTTGAAGGACGGGCGCGCCGCAATGGGCGATGAGTGCGTTTCCTGCCTGGCATGTTACCACTGGTGCCCGCAGAAAGCCATTATCATGAGCACCGGCGAACCGGAAATGGTGCGCCGCCGCCAGTACCGCCACCCCGCAGTGACCCTGCAGGATATTCTGGCCCAGAAGAAATTGTGAGCGCATTGACAAACCGGCGGAAAACAGCTATAATGAGTCCACACCGATGAACGGGAGAAGTAACTGCATCGTTTCTTTTCAGAGAACTGCCGGGTGGTGCAAGGCAGCAGGAGACCGCAGCGAATGGCCCCGGGAGGGCTGCAGGGAAAATCTGCAGACGGCCGGCCCCGTTACAGCCAGCGAGTGGGCGCATTGCGCCAAACCGGGTGGTACCGCAGGAACTGTTCTCCTGTCCCAGTGCAAGCTGGGGCAGGAGTTTTTTATTTTCTCTGCAAAAGCCCCAATTCAAGGAGGAACCTTATGGAATACACATTTTCTGACCGCGTGATGACACTGAAACCTTCCGCGATCCGCGAGATCTTCAAATACGCCGCCGATCCTTCGGTGATCTCTCTTTCCGCCGGTAATCCGGCCCCGGAAGCTTTCCCCGCCGAAGCCATTCGGGAGATCTCTGCAAAACTGCTGACGGAAAAGCCCATTGATGCACTGCAGTACAGTGTAACGGAAGGCTACCCCGCCCTGCGGCAGACTCTTTCCGCCTATATGAAAGAGCAGCACAACATTGGCCGCGAGTGCGATGACATCCTCATCACCAGCGGTGCCCAGCAGGTGGCCGACCTGTTCACCAAATCTTTGGTGAACGAAGGCGACACCATCATTTGCGAAGCTCCCAGCTTCATCGGCTGCCTCAATACTTTCCGTTCTTACAAAGCCAATCTGGTGGGCGTGCCGCTGGAAAGCGACGGTATGAACATGGAAAAGCTGGAAGAAGCACTGCAGCAGAACACCAACATTCGCTTCATCTACACCATTCCAAACTTCCAGAACCCTGCCGGTGTAACCATGAGCCTGGAAAAGCGCCAGAAGCTGTATGCTCTGGCCAAACAATACGGCGTGATGATTCTGGAAGACAACCCCTACGGTGACCTCCGTTTTGCCGGTGAGCACATTCCCGCCATCAAGTCCTTCGACGAAGAAGGCATTGTGATGTACATGGGTTCCTTCTCCAAGGTCATCTCCCCCGGCATGCGCGTGGGCTATGCCATTGGCCCCAAGCCAGTGGTGCAGAAAATGGTGGTGTGCAAACAGGGCGAAGACGTACACACCAACATCTGGTCGCAGATCATCTGCAACAAGCTGATGACGGAATACGATTTTGATGCCCACCTGCAGAACCTGAAGGAAATTTACAAAAAGAAGTACGCCGTTCTGCAAAAGGCCATGCAGGAGCATCTGGCCCCCTACATCACCTGGGATGAAGTGGAAGGCGGCCTGTTCGTGTGGTGCAAACTGCCGGACGGTGTTGATATGCCCGACTTCTGCAAGCAGGCCGTGCTGCGCAAAGTGTGCGTGGTGCCGGGCAACGCGTTCCTCACCAACGAAAACGAACCCTGCCAGGCGTTCCGCATCAATTATTCCACCCCGACCGATGAACAGCTTGTCCGCGGTGTTGAAATTCTCGGCCAGCTGATCCGCGATATTTTAGGAAAGTGAGACCATACCTATGGAAAACATGGAAAACAAAAAAGTAATTTTCAGTGCCATTCAGCCCAGCGGCACCATTACCCTGGGCAACTACCTGGGCGCTCTTAAAAACTGGATCGGCCTGCAGGACGGCTACAACGCCCTGTATGCCCTGGCAGACCTGCACACCATCACCGTGCGCCAGGATCCCGCCGCCTTCCGCAAAAACACCTACGATGCCTACGCCCTTCTGCTGGCCATGGGTATTGATCTGGAAAAGAGCATCTTCTTTGTGCAGAGCCACGTGCCGGAGCACGCCCAGCTGGCCTGGGTGCTGAACTGCTACACCCAGTTCGGCGAGGCCAGCCGCATGACGCAGTTCAAGGATAAAAGCCAGCGCCACGCGGACAACGTGAACGTGGGCCTGTTCACCTATCCCATCCTGATGGCGGCGGACATTCTGCTGTACGGCGCGGACCAGGTGCCTGTGGGCGACGACCAGAAGCAGCACCTGGAGCTGGCGCGGGATATCGCGGAGCGCTTCAACGGCATTTACGGTGAGGTGTTCAAAACGCCGGAACCCTATATCGGCAAAAAG
>JAFYOA010000137.1 GCA_017547865.1 Clostridia bacterium | reverse complement strand
GATGGTGAGACCGTGCGTGAAACCGATTCCTCCAAGATGTACGGAGATCCCGGTGTGATCTTTGCAGAATACGTGGCCAACGACAGCATCCGCATGGATACCGGCGCCTACGATATGATGCTGATGCCCTTCTCTGTGCCCATGTACCTGGACAACGATGCCGTTGACTACAGAAGCTCTTATGTGCTTCTGCAGGGCAGCGCTACCTCTTACGCCGGTAAGGAAGAGCAGGCAAACCCCGAAGTCGGTGCCACTCCCATTGCTGTTATTTCTCAGGAATCCTGGACCGACAACAACGAGCTGCGCAATGCCAGCGTGCTGGCCGTGGGTAACTCCATGATGTTCTTCAGCGATTACGTGAATACCACCACCTTCAGCAACGGTGATTACCTCATCGACCTGTTCAACTATGCCACCGATTCCAGTGACCTGGCCACCGGCCTTGTCACCACCAAGATCCAGACCTATGCCCTGGACGTGACGGCCTCCAATGCCACCTTGACCTTCTTCGGCGTTGGTGTCTTCACCATCGGTATTCCGGCGGTCGTTCTGGTTGCCGGTCTGCTGGTCTTCCTGCGCAGGAGGCATCTGTAATTCATGAAAAAGACGATGAAACCGGCGACCCGCCGTTTGGTCATTACCGCCGCTGTGCTGGTGGTGCTGGCCGTGGCGGCCTTCGCCCTTCTTCTCCCCGGTTCTGCCCAGCCCGGTGAAACTTCCAGCGTTCCGGTTTCTTCCGAAGCGGAAGGCATTGTGGTGATCAGCAAGGACCGTGCCACGCTGGACCGCGTGACTATTAAAAACGAAACCGGTGAATTCACCATTCGTGCCGCCACCGAGAAAGACACCACCACGAACGTGTTTGTTCTGGATGAGCTTTCTCATGTGGCTACCAGCGGTGAAAACCTGGTGAACGCTGCCCGCTATGCCTACGATGTGGAAGCGCTGCTGGACATTGGCCCGCTGGCAGAACTGCCCGGCCTGGCCGAATACGGCCTGGATGAGCCGGTGGTTACGATGAAAGCCAAGTACAACGACGGCAGCGAAGATTTTACTCTGCTGGTTGGCGATGAGGCCGCCAGCGGCGGTAACTACATTCTCGCCGGTGACCATGTGTACACCGCCGAGATCGCCTCTTATGTGTATGCCGACAAGTACGCTTTCCTGGAGGCCACCATTTATAACATCCCGATCGTCGGCAACGGTTCCGACGTGATCGATTATCTGTCTCTTTCCGGTCGTATGATGGAAGACGAGCTGCGGATCGAATATACCGGCGATGATAAGAATGGCCCCTACAACGCGCTGTTCATGCCGTACATCATCACCGAGCCCCACTACAGCGGCATGAACACCAACTGCATCGATGAGCTGGTTGCTCTGCTGCCTGCCCCCAGTGTTGCCGGTACCGCTTGGTATGATCCGGACGATGCAGCCATGGAAAAGATGGGTCTGGCCGATCCCTACCTGGTGTGCGATTTCAGCATTAATGGCTATGCCCACGTGCTGAAGATCGGTGATCGCCATGAACTGGATTCCGCTTACCGTTATCTGATGGTCGATGACAGCCCCATCGTTCTGGTGATGGCCGAAACCGCCATGTCTGCGCTGCTGGACCTGAACGAAATGGCCCTGCGCGATGGTTTTGTATGGAGTCCCATGCTGAAGAAGACCAACGGCATGACCGTGACCTATGAAGGCGAAAAGTACGACTTCAAACTGCAGCGCACCGAAAAGGAAGCTGCTACTTCCGGCAGCGCTGTTACCTACGATTACACCTGCACCCTGAACGGCGCAGAGTTTGAGTATGCCAAGCTGCAGAAGCTGTTCAGCACGGCCATTACCCCCACGGTGCTTAGCCTGGATGAAGTGGCCAAGGAGAGCAAGCCTGTTCTGACCATTACGTACACCTACTACGAAGGCGGCACCAACACGGTGCAGTACTTTGCGGTAACCGAGGGCGAGCGCCGCTATGCCGCTTACCTGGACGGCAAGTTTGCCGGCCTGGTGAAAGAGGCCTTCGTGACCGATATCATCAACGCACTGCCCACCGAATAAGTTCTCTGAGAGAGTCGAGGAATCTTCCCCGGCTCTCTTTTTTTGCGGCGGGACTTGACGTACCTGCGGTTTTGCGCTATAATCATAAGGCTAACAGAATACGCTACTGTGGCTCAGCAGGTAGAGCAGCTCACTCGTAATGAGCAGGTCGTCCGTTCGAATCGGATCAGTAGCTCCAGAAAAACCACTTCCGATGGGAGTGGTTTTTCTTTTTTGCTTGCCACCGGCTGCCGGCTGCGGTATACTTAAACTGAACTTACCGAAAAACGGTTTTCTTTTTGTTTGGATAATACCAGGAGGAGATTATGCTGACCTACGACCTGGCAGGAACCGGCCTGCCCCTGTACGATGCCCTGTACCGGGCGATCAAAGAAGATATTTTGGCCGGGCGGCTGCCCGCCGGGGAAAAGCTGCCTTCCAAGCGGATGCTGGCCCAGCATCTGCGGGTCAGTGTGGTGACGGTGCAAAACGCCTATGCCCAGCTGGTGGCAGAGGGGTATCTCTCTTCCCGTGAAAAGAAGGGATACTTTGTGGAAAATATGGGCACATCGCTGCCCGCCGGATTTTCCACGAAAAAGGAACGCACCGTGGAAGACCATGCGGAATCTCCCGGGTGGTT
>JAFYOA010000136.1 GCA_017547865.1 Clostridia bacterium | reverse complement strand
GGATCCTCATATTCTTCACCTCAAACTTATTTTGTCTTCAGTGATGGTTTATATCTCGTTTGTCCTTTTTTTGGCTTCCGCAGCTTCGTAGCATTATCCACCCGGAAGCCGGCTTACTGAACCAGTCTTCTCATGGTCATGTCGATCACCTCATGAAGTCTTTCGTGTTTCATTCGATGATGTTGTTTCGAATGCAGCTTCTGATCCGTTTTTTCGACCCTGCTCACCATCTTTATCAACCGGATGATGGCGAGTCAGCTCAAATGATCTGCAGTTTTCTCCTCATGGAATCACCTCATTTGGGATTCTTGTTCTTGGATCGCTTTTCTTTACGTCCAGGAAGTGTGAAGTTGTCTGCTTCTTTTCCTTCTTCCTGCCTCTTATTTTAGCAGAGGATTTTTAGTGCCAATCCAAGGTCTTCTCTTTTGTGTCTATATAATAGCATATTGTACAGAACGTGTCAACAGGTTAAAAGTATTTTTTAATCATTTTTACTTCTTTCGGCAATATGACGAAAAAATGTTCTTTTATAAAAACAGTTTGGCCGCTGATTGTAGACACTTTACACAAATAAAGTTGCAAAATATATCTATTATATTTCTTAAATAAAAATATAAATTTGCTTTTCGAAGAAGATTTTCAACTTTTTTCAAAAAGAGATCACCCGCTTTCAGCAGCAGGTGATCTCTTTTGCATTATTTGGCTTTACAGGCCCAAAATTCAAATTTCAAAGGTGTGCACGGGTTCTTCTTTGCCGCTGGCCAAAGAGCGCTCAATGGCGTTCAGCACGAACACAGGGGCGATGAGATCGGCATAGGTGATCTTCTGTTCGCCGCCCAGCAGCAGGTCGTAATATTCGTCAAATTCCGCCATGGAGCATTCACGACCGATGTTCAGCGGACCGCCGGTCACACCTTTTTCGTGGTGGCGATCGGCATAGTAGCTGTAGTTGCCATCCACATACAGGCCGGTTACATCGTAATTTTCGTGGCGGAACACCACGGTGATCTTCTTATCGTTCTTAAATGCCTGCACAGAAACAGGATAGCGGCCAAAAATCTCGCCTTCCACTTCGGCAAGGTGCTGGGAATAGAACCAGAAATCGCCGTAATCGTTCTTCAGGTTGATGGGAGCACGCACGGTGCCGCCCAGAGTCTTGCCGTCGGTTTCGGCAGCGGTATCTTTTTTCAGCTGCTGCACAAAGGCATCGTGTTTGCAGGTGGAACCGCCGGTGACACGTACGCCGGCTGCCTGCATTTCACGCACCATGCGCAGTGCCTCGTCTTCCAGAATGGTGATGGGCTTATCCATAAACATAGGCACACCGGTGGCAATGTAGGGTGCAGCGTATTTGTAGTGGTTATCGCCATGGCGGGCAGTTACAATCACACTGTCAGCGGTACCCACAAATTCATCAAAGGTTTTCATCACATACACGCCATACTCGTTGTGCAGCTTTTCGGCAGCGGCGGTATCATCGCTGTATACACCGATCACATCCGCCTCCGGGTAACGGCCTTCTCTTACAAAATTAAGAAAATTATTTGCATGGGAATTTTCACAGCCGAGAATCACGATCTTCTTCATAGCATTTTCCTCCTTTGCGCCAATAAAAAGCGCCTTGCCCTTATTATAAAGGCAAGACGCTGATTTGTGAAGCTGTTTTTTTGCTTTTTTACTCCAGCACGTACACCATAATATCACGGCGGCCGAACTGAACACATTCATCGTAGGTATCGTAGTACAGGTCGCAGATAGCAGATTCGTTCCAGGCAAAGCCGCCGGTATCGCCGGCAATGCAGTAACCGTACACACCGGAACCGTCACAGGAGGCAATGTACAGCCGGCTGCCGTAAGGAATGATCTCCGGGTATACGGCTACAACACCCACCTGGGCAGGCACACCGGTGGAGCAAATACCGCCGCCGTAATAAGCCGTACCGGAACCAACGTACATGCAGCTGTAAGTAATGGTGTTGCCGTAGGCATCGGTGGTGGTACCGCCTTCGTACTGGGCCTTAATGGCGCGCTTAATCTGGGTACCCACGGTCACCTCTTCGGTCACCGGCTCTTTGGTCACCAGTTTGGAAAGCTCACGGGTGGATTCCAGAACGCCATCCACAAAGCAATCGCGATACAACACAGCCTGGGTGCCGTTTTCACCCTTTACGGTCACTTCGCGGTTGCAGGTAAACAAAGAATCATCTTTGGTCTCCACAACTTCAAAGGGAATCTCTTCTTTTTCCATGCGGTCCACGTATTCTACGCGGTTGATGACGATTTCCATTTCATCGCTCACGTTGGCATCCAGCGCATGAGAAATGCGGTCGTCTTCATCCAGTTCGATCTTGCCCAGGGCAAGGGCATCGGCCACGGTACCGCCAACCATACCCACGCGGGTATTCTCGCCGTCGGCCTTCATATTTACATACACCACGCGCTTCATCAAAATCACGGTTTCGTTCTGCACGGGGGTATCCAGGGGCAGGTTCACTTCATCGCCGGGACGGGGAGAAAGGTGATGCTCTTTCAGCACTTCGCCCACGGTCATGCCGCTGTTCACTTCCAAATGCAGCACATCATCGTTCACCTTTACCAGTACTTCGCAAACGCTGCTGTCCAGGCGAACAATGGAAGAACGCAGCGGTTCGGCCATATACACGGTATCTTCCGTTACAGAAACAGAAGGATCCACTTCCAGCGTGCCCACCAGAATGGTGGCGCCGCCGCTGACGCGGGCATCCGGCTTCGGAATGCACACATCGGTATCTTTCAGTTCAATGCCGTTGTCGTTCAGAATTTCTTCCACTGTAGAAGAGGAATAAGCCTCGGTATACAGGGTAGTGCTGCCATCGGTAATGGAAACCCAAATGCGGCGGGAAACGAACACTTCCCTGGTTTCGGGGTCGTATTCGGCATAGTCGGTATCTTCCAGGGGTTTAAAGCCATGGTCTTCGGCTTTGGTAAGAATCTCCTCCAGCTCGGTGGCGGAGGTGCGGAAGGCGTAGGTATCGGCGCCGTCTGCAATGCGGACTTTTTCGGTGCCGCTGGCGGCGGCATATACGATACAGGTGAGGAGCAGTACGACCGCACACAAGACAGGCACAAAGACCAACCGCATTTTTCCTACGGGTCTGGCGTGTTTCATCTTTTAATTCTCCAATTTTTTTAGTTGTATTTGCCTTTTGCAGCCCCAGGCAGGTGGACGCCGGTCGCTGTTTTCGGCAGGCAGGGAGAGGGGTACACTTCTCCCTTTTGAGAAGCCATACCGTATTATAGAGAATTAGTGTCCATGTGTCAAATAATCAAAACGGTGTTTTTTGGTTACACTGCACAACACTGCATATTTAGTCCATCTATTTCTGCCAGGAAAAGACTGAAAAAAACTAAATATTGTGGTTTAGGTTCCACCGGTGGTCAAAAAACCTTGTCAAAGTGCTGAAATTTGCTCTGTAACACTTTTGTAACCTTTCATAAAACAGTGTTATTTTTGCATGTTTTATCATGCAGTTGTGGTTTAACACAATATACACACTATATTTTTGGTGTTTTATATGATTTTTTGCTTTTTATGTAAAGCACAACCACAATATAAAATGTATAAATATTCTTTTTAGTTTTCATAATATTTTGCGTACAAGCTGTACAAATCTCTCTTTCTGCCCCTGTACACCGCTGAAAAACACCTGCCGCACATCCTTTTCCTCTCTGCATAGAATGGAAATGTAAGCTCTTACTTTTGGAAAGGAGAACCACCATGCATTACAGCCAATTGCCGCCGGATCCCCAGACCGGCATGCTGCGGCCCGTGCCCTGTGCACCGGCCTGCCCGCCCGTATATCCTTCTGTTTATCCCTCCGTGCAGCCTGTCTGCCCCCAGGATTCCTGCTGTGCGCCGCCTGTTTTCAATCCCTGCAATTGCTGCCAGTCTACCGCCTGCACTTCTGCTCTGTACAACCAAACCACCGAAGAACTCACCGTAAACGATGAATCTGCGGTGCCGCTGACCAACGTGACCACCATTGGCGGCGATCTTTCTTACGATGTCAATACCGGCCTGATCACCGTCAATAAAGCGGGGGTTTATCTGCTTTACTGGAATGTGCTGGCTGAAACCGTTGCCGGGGATGCCAACACTTCGATGATTTTTGCATTGGAGAACACCGCCGGACAGGTGTATGCTCTTTCCGGCAATACCTATATTGCCGCAGAAGAAGCACCTGTGCCTGTCACCGGTTTTGCTGTGCGCCAGCTGGCCGCCGGCACCAACATTGGCCTGTACAACCGCACCGGCAGCACCGTGCGTCTTACACCGGTCACCTCTGTATCCGGTCTTTCTTTTACCGGCAGCCTTGCTGCGGTCAAAATCTGCTGAAAAAAGCAAAAAACGGCCACACCTTTTGCCGGGTGCGGCCGCTTTTTTATAAAAAATATTACAGCACCTGCAAACCCAGCACAGCGGCCAGGTTGCGGAGCTTTTCGCAAATATCTTCGTAGGCAAATACCTGGTGGCAGCCCAGGGCGGTGGCAAGGTAGTGGGCGGTATCATCCAGGCGCACGTGCATCTGGGTGCGGCAGGCGGGTTCATAGGGCCCGGTCACGGTCACGCCTTTGTGAATCGTCATGCTGCGCACGTTATCGGAAACGCGACAGGCGGTCACGGTTTGCCCCACAGGCATTTCGATTTGCAGAGAAACACCGATGCCGCTTTCGTGATGATTGCGCAGAACATAAGGAAGCGGCTCTCCCAAACAGCACACCGGTCCGGTGCAATGGGAAAAATTGATGCTGCCGTCCGGATGCAGACCGGGGTTTGCCATCCACAGGCGGGTATCGGTCAGTTTTTTCATCAGCAGCATGGTCACGGCGCTGTCCAGGTCACCCTCGCAGGCGGCCACCATGCCGGTGCAGTCGTTGATATAGCTCAGACCCAGGCAGGCGGTGGTGCCTGTCTGCAGCAAATTGAAGCAGGCAATGGCGCAGCCATCGGCTTCGTATTTCTTTAAAAGGCCCATCAAAGCCGCAGCCATACGGGCAGCATTCCACAGATCATCTTCGGTGGGTTCTTTGCAGCCGGTGCTGTGGCCGGTAAACAATTCATAGTACGGTTCGGCTTCTTCGCGTGTGGTGTTTTCATAGGCTTTTGCCAGTTCCGCCTGGGGAACCGGCAGGATTTCCACTCCAAGCTGTGCGGTATACATGGCGGTTTCTTCGGCGTTGCTCACCACCCAGGGTTCCGTCTCGCCGATCTTCAGCAAACGGGCACGGCGCACATGGGTGGCAGCCTGCAGCACCTGCAGTTTATTTTTCAGCTGTGTTTCGTTCAGCGCCAGCATAATATTGGCAGAACCCCTATGCAGCACGCCCCAGGTATCCATCAGGGTGGGGGCTGCATTGCAGCGCAGCATCTCTTCACAAATTTTAGGGGAGGCATTGCCGCGGATATACGCCCCGTACAGCACGGCATACGTATATTTTTTTGCAGCGGCCAGCACGTTTTTCTGCACGGCGCCGCTCATGGGCACCGCCACCAGGCAATCGGCCGGGGGCAAAGTCAGGGGGTCATCGGCTTCCGTCACCAGGCAGTGTTCGTTTTCGCCCGCCAGGGCAGAAATTTCTTTGTATGCAGCCTGCAGTTTATCTTCATCTTTCCAGTACCGCCGCGCGGCAAAAAAAGCAAATATCGTTTTCACAAATGTTCCCTCCCGGGAATTTTTTCTTTATTGTAGCACCCCAAAAGCAAGATTGCAAGCCCGTGAAATCAGCAGAATCCACACCCCAACCGCACCCTGTAGGGGCGGTCATTGGCCGCCCGCATAAATCAGCAGAGATTTTGTTTAGGGGCACCTTGTAGGGTACGATGCCAAGCATCGACTGTGTCGGATGCGATCCACTGCGTGGGGTGCGATCGTACCGTTTCCTAAAAAAGACACCCTGACAGGCAGTGTCTTTCCAGGGGAGTCCCTCTCTTGCAGGTTCGGTCGAAAGCAAGCTTTCTCCCTTTCAAGTTTGCGTTACACGCGAACTTCAGATTCACCCCTCTCGGAGCGCTTCCAAGGCAAGGGGTTCCGTATCCTGCGGGACACGGGTCAGGGCTCCGCCCTAACAACCCGCAAGCTTTTGAAAAAGCTTGACCAAAACTTTTACAGTTCACTCCTACCGCGGCCGCTTACTAAAAAAAGAGCGACACTTTTCAGCACCGCTCTTTTATTGATTATTCTTCCGCAGTTTCTTCGGTTTCTGCTTCCGCATCGCTGCCGTCGTCTTCGATCACAGCATCCTTACTCACTTCTTCTTCATCGTGGGGAGCACGGGAGAGAGTGGCAATACGGTTGCCTTCTTCGATCTTCATTACGCGCACACCCTTTGCCGGGCGGCTGCACACACGAATGGAATTGGCCTGAATTCGGATGATCACGCCGTCTTCGGCGATCAGAATGATATCATCTTCGTAATCGATGACCTTAATAGCGGCTACGTCACCGTACTTTTCGGTGTGGTAGTTCACCAGGCCCTTACCGCCTCTGTTCTGGGTGCGGTAATCATCGGCAGCAGAAAGTCTGCCGTAGCCGGTTTCGCTGACGGTAAGCACATAGCCGCCGTCACGGATCACCGCCATGCCCACCACTTCGTCGCCTTCGTTCAGGGCAATGGCACGCACACCGCGGGCAGTACGGCCCACAGCACGGGCATCTTCTTCCTTAAAGCGGATGGACATACCCTTCTTGGTGGCAACCAGCAGTTCGTCGTCGCCGCCGGTAATGCTCACCCAGCTTAATGCATCGCCTTCGTCCAGGTCAATGGCGATCAGGCCGCTCTTTCTTACGTTATTGTAAGCCGCAAGGCTGGTACGCTTAATCACGCC
The DNA here is from genome assembly GCA_017547865.1 of Clostridia bacterium. The sequence goes on along the minus strand of JAFYOA010000136.1, from coordinate 18,131 downwards.
GTTCTTGGTGCCCATCACCAGGTACTTGTCGTCCTCCAGCTCGCTTACCTTAATCATAGAAGTGATCTTCTCATCCGGCAGCAGGGGGAGGAGGTTGGTGATGTTCATACCGCGGCTGGTACGGGAGCCTTCCGGCACCTCGAAGCACTTAATGCGGTACACGCGGCCCATATTGGAGAAGAACATGACGTAATCGTGGTTGTTCACCACAAACATTTCGGTGGCCACGTCTTCATCACGGCGGGCCATACCGGAAATACCACGGCCGCCGCGGCGCTGGGTACGGTAGGCGTTCACATCCTGGCGCTTTACATAGCCAAAGTTGGTCAGCGTCAGCATGCATTCTTCATCGGGAATCAGATCTTCAATGTCCACTTCGCCGCTGATGGCAGCGATCTCGGTGCGTCGGGGGTCGCCGTACTTCTTCTTCATGGCCAGCGCTTCTTCTGTGATCACCGCATAGCGGCGGGCTTCGCGGGAGAGAATATCCTGCAGATCGAGGATGCGGGCCTGCAGCTCGTTCAGTTCCTCTTCGATCTTCAGAATTTCCAGACCGGCCAACTGGCCCAAACGGAAGCGGCAGATGGCTTCGGCCTGGGGTTCGGTAAAGCCGAATTTTTCCATCAAAGCCTCGCGGGCTTCAGCCTGGCCGCCCTTACAGGCACGAATGGTGGCGATGATATCGTCCACGATATCGATGGCCTTCTTCAGACCTTCCAAAATATGAGCGCGTTCCTGGGCTTTTTTCAGTTCAAAGCGGGTGCGGCGTGCCACAACATCGGACTGGAACTTCACATATTCTTCCAGCATCTGCTTCAGGGTCAGGGTCTTGGGTTCGCCGTTGACAATGGCCAGCAGAATGGCACCGAAGGTGGTCTGCATCTGGGTGTAGTTATACAGCTGGTTCAGCACCACCTGGGGAGAAGCCTCGCGCTTCACATCGATGACGATGCGCATACCGTCGCGGTCGGAGTGATCGTCCACGTTGGAAATACCGGTGATGCGCTTTTCCTTCACCAGGTCGGCGATGGATTCGATGAGGCGGGCCTTATTGACGATGTAGGGCAGCTCGGTGACGATGATCTTAAAGCGGCCGTTCTTTTCTTCTTCGATTTCGGCGCGGGCACGCACATAAATGCGACCGCGGCCGGTGGCGTAGGCAGCACGAATGCCGCTGCGGCCCATAATGATGCCACCGGTGGGGAAGTCCGGACCCTTGATGCATTCCATCAGGTCATCCAGCGTGCATTCGGGGTTATCGATGAGGGTGCACACGGCGTCCACCACTTCGCCCAGGTTATGGGGCGGAATATTGGTGGCCATACCAACGGCAATGCCCATAGAGCCGTTCACCAGCAGGTTGGGGAAGTGGCAGGGCAGCACGGTGGGCTCTTTCAGTCGGTCATCGTAGTTGGGCACAAAGTCAACGGTGTCCTTTTCAATGTCCGAGAGCATATCCACCGAAAGCTTGTTCATACGGGCTTCGGTGTATCGGTAAGCAGCGGGCGGGTCGCCGTCCACAGAACCGAAGTTACCGTGGCCGTCCACCAGCATATAGCGCATATTAAAATCCTGTGCCAAACGCACCATGGCATCGTACACAGAGGCGTCGCCGTGGGGATGATAGCGGCCCAGCACGGAACCAACGGTATCCGCGCACTTACGGTAGGCTTTATCCGGCCACAGGGCGTTTTCGTACATGGTATACAAAATGCGGCGATGCACCGGCTTCAGGCCGTCGCGCACATCGGGAAGAGCTCGGGAAACAATGACCGACATGGAATAGCTCAAAAACGAGCTTCGAATTTCTTTTTCCAGGTCAATGTCCTGTACCCGGCCCTGGGGAATGTTCAGTTCTTCCATTGTTTACTCCTTACACATCCAGGTTCTCTACAAAACGTGCGTTCTTTTCAATGAACTCGCGGCGGGGTTCCACCTTGTCGCCCATCAGAATGGTAAAGGCTTCGTCTGCAGAGGCAGCGTCGCTCAGTTCCACACGGAGCATCAGGCGGGTCTCGGGGTTCATCGTGGTCTCCCACAGCTGTTCAGAGTCCATTTCACCCAAACCTTTGTAGCGCTGAATTTCGTAGTTGCCGCCCAGTTCTGCCATAATGGCATCGCGTTCCTTATCGGAATACGCGTAGTGGTGGCGGCGGTTCTTGGTAATGCGGTACAGCGGCGGCTGGGCAATGTAAATGTTGCCGTTTTCTACCAGGGGGCGCATAAAGCGGAAGAAGAAGGTGAGCAGCAGGGTGCGGATATGCGCACCGTCCACGTCAGCATCCGCCATCAGAATAATCTTGCCGTAACGCAGTTTATTGATATCAAAATCTTCGCCAATGCCGGTGCCCAGTGCGGTGACCACGGGCATCAGTTTTTCGTTGCCGTATACTTTATCCAGTCGGGCCTTTTCCACGTTCAGCATTTTGCCCCACAGGGGAAGAATGGCCTGGAAACGGCGGTCGCGGCCGCCCTTGGCGGAGCCGCCGGCGGAGTCACCCTCAACGATGTAGATTTCGGTTTCGGCAGGGTTGCGGGACTGGCAATCGGCCAGCTTGCCGGGCAGGGTGGCGTTTTCCAGTGCAGACTTGCGGCGCACCAGGTCGCGGGCCTTGCGGGCAGCTTCTCTTGCACGGGAGGCAGCCAGCACTTTATCGAAAATAGCGCGGGCCACAGAGGGGTTCTCTTCCATATACACCGTCAGCTGTTCACCCATAATGTTGTTCACCAGGGTACCGATCTCGGTGTTGCCCAGCTTGGCCTTGGTCTGGCCTTCAAACTGTGCTTCTTTCACCTTAATGCTGATGATGGCGGTGATGCCTTCGCGCACGTCTTCGCCGGTAAAGTTCTTGTCGGCTTCTTTCAGAATACCGTACTTACGGGCGTAGTCGTTCATAATGCGGGTGAGGGCGCGCTTAAAGCCGTCCTCGTGGGTACCGCCGTCGGTGGTGTGAATATTATTGGCAAACGACAGCAGCAGTTCATTGAAGCTGTCGGTATACTGCATGGCGATCTCCACGGTGGAGTTGCCATCGGCAGCTTCACCATAGAGCTTGATCACATCGGGGTGAACCACTTCCACAGCTTTTTTCTTGTTGATATACTCAACAAAGCTCTGCACGCCACCTTCGTAACGGAAGTTGTCTGTCTGAATTTCATCCGGGTTGCGCTCATCGGAAAGTTCGATGTGGATGCCGGCATTCAAAAATGCCTGCTCACGCAGACGGGTCTGCAGGGTCTCGTATTCATAGACGGTGCTTTCTTTAAAGATTTCCGGGTCGGCTTTAAAGCGCACGGTGGTACCGGTCTGGGTGGGATCTTCCAGGTCGCCCACACATTCCAGATCGGCAACAATATTGCCGCGCTCAAAGCGCTGGCGATACAGCTTACCGTCGGTGGCCACTTCTACTTCCAGCCAGGTGGAGAGGGCATTTACAACGGAAGCGCCCACGCCGTGCAGACCGCCGGAGACCTTGTAACCGCCGCCGCCGAACTTACCGCCGGCGTGCAGCACGGTATACACCACCGTTACAGCGGGAAGACCGGTCTGCTTCTGAATACCGACCGGAATACCGCGGCCGTTATCCTTAACATAGATGATATCGCCGGGCAGGATCTTTACATCGATCTTATCGCAGTAGCCGGCCAGGGCTTCGTCGATGGCGTTGTCCACGATCTCATACACCAGATGGTGCAGACCGCGGGGGCCGGTGGAGCCGATGTACATACCCGGGCGCTTGCGCACAGCCTCCAGGCCTTCAAGAACCTGAATTTGGCTCTCGTCATATTTCTGTGTAGTCTGAAAAGTTTCTTCCAACAATAATTTCCCCTTTCACGGAAAGACGAAGACGAGCGTTTTACAGGAAGGAAACGGACATTACTGTCCGTTCCGGTCGCTATCTTTCGAGGTTTGGTATGCCTGGTTTTGTTCCTGCTGCAGGCGCTTCAGCATTTCTATTTTCCGGCGGCGGGCAGCAGCGGCTTCCTCATCCTGGCTGCGCAGCTGCGCAGAAGTACTGTAGGAATATCCCTGTCCCCGGCTGCTTGAGTAAATGTCCCGGCTGTTCTGCGGTGCGCTCTGCTGGGCAGGTTTTGCCGCAAACATACCGGAAGTAGAACTGATATCTGTGTAATTGTGCGGTACCGGCGGTTTCTGTTCTTTTTCCACCGGCATCACCGGCGGCTGGGGCCGCAGTACGGGTTGGGCCTGCGAATTTCTTGCCGGTGTTCTCTGCACATTGGTGCTTCTGCGCTGATCTGCCTGGGCGGCAGCCACAGCTTCCCGCTGGCGGCGGCGCATGACGGCGGCATCACGGCGGGCTTCTTCGCTCACACGTCTGCCCTGGCGCAGCACCGGCTCTTCCAGGTAAACCATAAACATGCTGAATACAAAAAACACCACAAAGGGCAAAAACACATACACGCAGGTCATCAGCGTGGCTTCATCCAGCACATAGCGGGTAAAGGCAAAAATAAGGAACGCCACCACCGCACACAGGGCGGCCAAAACGATTAAAAGCGGAGAATGTTTTACATTGGTGATTCCCTGGCAATAGGGGCACACAAATTCGCCGTCCCGCTTCAGGGTCCACATGCGGATGAGATTGACATGTTTGCCGCAGTACGGACATTTTGGAATCCCGAAATGTTTCATAACGATTTTTCCTTTCTGAATTTCTTCCTTTTTCAATTTTTAATTAAACCGGCCGCGCGTTTTACTTGCCAAACGCACCCGCTTCCTGCAGCTGACCGCTGCCGGCATTGGCACGCTTCAAAAGTGTCTGCGCAGAAATCTGTGAGATATACACCGTGGTTTTTTTGCCATCGCTGCACACTACAAAAGATTTCGGCAGCTCCATGGAAACATTCACCACTTCGCCGTTCTTTTGTGCCCGGGAGATATATTCCCGGGTAGCGGAAGCGGTGGTGGAGTTTTCCAAATCAAAAATTCCCACGATATGGCCGGTACGCACCACAGTGTCCTGCCCCAAATGCAGGTACATAGGTCATGCCTCCCTTTCGGCGTGTCACACGGCATCCGCCGAGACCCGCCCTTCTTCAATGCAGAAGATCGTGCCTTTCTTTAAAAGGCGTGTATTTTCCGGGGAACAGCAGGTGATAAACACCTGGCGTCCCACCAAATGATTCAAAAGATAATCCTGGCGGCTCTGGTCCAGCTCGCTGAGAACATCGTCCAGCAGAATCACCGGTTCTTCACCGCACAGTTCACCCAAAATTTCGGCTTCGGCCAATTTCATGGCCAATACAGCGGAACGCTGCTGCCCCTGGGATGCAAAGGAACGGGCAGAAATGCCGTTTACCAGCAGCTCCAGGTCATCCCGGTGCGGCCCGCAGCAGGTGGAACCCATGCGGATGTCATCCTCCAGGTGCTTTTTCAGCTTTTCCCGCAAAGCGGCACGCACCGCGGCGTATTCTTCCTCCGGGTTCTCCACGGTGGAACGATACACCAGGTCCATGTTTTCTTTTTGGGTGGAAATACCGTCGTAAATATTTTTTACCCGGGGCGAAAGCCGCTGCACATATTTTACCCGTTCGCAAATGATCTGCGCGCCGAAATTTGCCAGGCGTTCATCCCAAATATCAATGGTGTCCAGCAATTCGCGGTGGCGCACAATATCTTTCAGCAGGGCATTTCTCTGCAGCAGAATACGATTGTACTGGTTGATGACTTTCACATAAGCCGGGTGGATCTGACAGATGGCGCTGTCGAGAAAATTCCGGCGGTTCATGGGACCGTCTTTTACCAGAGAAAGATGCTCCGGCGAAAAAATCACCGCACAGAACACCCCGGCCAATGCCCCGCAGGAACGCTGGGCAATTCCATTGAGGGTGAGGGTACGCCGACCGCCGCGAATGGAGATTTCCGCTTCCTGTTCACGGCCGCCGCTCTCAAAACGCATTTTCAGTTTGGAAAAACGCTTTTCACCTTCCCCAGCAAAGGCGGTCAGCTCCGCATCTTTGGCACCGCGAAAGGAATGTGCCCCGGTAAACAGCCACAAGGCTTCCAGCAGATTTGTCTTTCCCTGGGCATTTTGTCCGCAGATCACATTGATGCCGTCGGAAGGGAAAATTTTCCCTTGCAGCAGGTTGCGGTACTTTTCATGCTCCAAAGACAGTACGTTCAAATCTGTTCCACCTCGTAGGTCGTATCATCAAACACGGCGCGGTCGCCGGCGCGCATTTTTTTGCCGCGCTGGGTGCAGACTTCACCGTTCACGGTCACTTCGCCGCCCTGAATGGCCACTTTTGCCTGGCCGCCGGTTTCAAAAGCGCCGCCCAGTTTCAACATGGCATCCAAACGGATAAATTCGGTATCGATGGGGATCAGAATCACATCATTCATTGTTCTTTATCCTATCTTACAAGATTTTTAACAAACAGATCAGGCATCGGAGCGGATACGCACCGGCAGCACCAGGAAGAGGAAGCTGTTGCCTTCTTTGGGCATGATTTTCATGGGAGAAAGTGCGCCCTTCATCTGCACCAGCACTTCGTCGCAGTCGGCGTTGCGCAGGGCATCCATCAGGTACTTGCTGTTAAAACCGATCTCTACCGGGCTGCCTTCAATGTGAGCAGAGATGGCATCGCTGGCCTTACCAATGGCGGTGGAACAGGAAATGCGGATCTCTTCATCTTCGCAGATGCAGCGAACGGGGCTCTTCAGCTTTTCGGTGATCAGCAGAGAAACACGTTCCACACTGTTGATAAATTCGCGGGTGTTCACGGTGATATTGGTGGTGCCGGAAGCAGGAATGGCTGCCTTGTAATCCAGGAATTCACCTTCGAACAGACTGGAAAGCAGGGTGTAGCTTTCGGTCTCGATGCGGATATTGCGCAGACCGACATAGAAAGTCACGTTGCTGTCGTCATCCCGCAGCAGCTTCAGCAGTTCAGAGAGGGTTTTGCCGGGAATAACAAAGTAAGTATCTTCATCGTAGTTGATATTTTCGGTACGAACCGCCAGACGATAACCGTCTACGGAAACCACATCCAGCGTGCCGTTCGCAATGTTGAACAGGCTGCCCTGGTGGATCGGCTTGGTATCGCTTTCACTGATGGCAAACAGGGTCTGGCCGATCATGCTCTTCAGTACATTGGAGGGCATACGGATCACGCTGTCATTTTCAAAAGAGGGGAATTCAGGGAACTCTTCGGCGGGCATACCGATGATGGTAAATTCGCTCATGCCGCTGCGAATGGTGGCAATGTAATTCTTATCGATGGAAACATCCATGGTATCGGCAGGCATACGGCGAACGATGTCACCAAAGAGACGGGCGCTGAGCACGATGCGGCCGGTCTCGCCGATAAGGGCCGGAATGGTGGTGGACATACCGATCTCAAGGTTGTAGGCGCTGAGGGTAAGAGCACCGTCGGTGGTCTTGATGAGAATGCCTTCGAGAGCAGGAATAGAAGACTTTGTGGAAACCGCACGCTGCAGATTGGAAACAGCTTCGGCCATATCCTGTTTAGAGACAGAGAATTTCATAATTCGCTCCTTTCTGTATTCCACAGCAAAATGCATTGGTGGGGAAAAACAGCGCAGAATAGTATAGATAGATTTAGAAGTAACAATAGGGGCTGTTAGTTTGTTGAAAAAGAGAAAATTTTCAGATTTTGCAAGAGAAAAAAGTTTGAGAGTTTTCAAAAATACACTGTTGGTAAAATGTGGAGGATGTGGAAAGATCTGTTTGATGAGTTGAATTGTTAAAAACTCGGTGTAGAAAGTTGAAAACTTGTTTAAATCTGCGGCGAAAAATTAAAAGCCTATTTTATGAAAATAATATGCTGAAAAGGCCGCAAAAACGGGATATGGGTCATTGCAAAAAATGAAAATTCAATGCATTCTTAAAACCGGAAGAATCAGCGGTCGCGAATGTTCTTGATGATATCGTTGACCTTATCTTTGACGGATTTATCTTTCTTAAACGCCTTTTCTACCTGCTGAATGGCATATACAATGGTAGAGTGATCGCGGCCGCCGAAAGATTTGCCAATTTCGGCCAGAGGAAGCTGGGTGATCTCGCGCACCACATACACAGCCACCTGGCGTGCGGTGGAGACGTTGGCGTTTCTCTTCTGAGAACGGATATCATCGATGGAAACACCGTAGGTACGGGCCACTTCTTCTACGATCTTGTCCACGGTAACGGAGGTGGGCTGATCGTTATTGATGATATCGCTGATGGCAGCCTGGGCAATGGCTACGCTGGGTTCTTTCTTTTCCAGCAGAGAATAAGCCTTCAGCTTCTTGACGGTACCTTCCAGCTGACGAACATTGTTCTTCAGACGGTTGGCAATGTATTCGCACACGGCATCCGGAATATGAATATCCAGAGACTTGGCCTTGTGACGGATGATGGCGATGCGGGTCTCAAAATCCGGGGGAACGATATCTGCGGTCAGACCCCACTCGAAGCGGGTCTTCAGTCGCTCTTCCAGGGTGGCAATGTCCTTGGGGGGACGGTCGCTGGTGAGCACGATCTGCTTTTTGGACTGATACAGCGTATTAAAGGTATGGAAGAACTCTTCCTGGGTAGCATCTTTACCGGCAATGAAATGAATGTCGTCCACCAGCAGCACATCGGCATAGCGGTACTTCTGCCGGAACTGGGAAGTGGTGTTCTGGGCAATGGCCTCGATCATTTCATTGGTGAACTCGTCGCCCTTCACATACTGAATGATGGCGCGGGGATTGTTCTGCAGAATGCGGTTCTTGATGGCGAACAGCAGGTGGGTTTTGCCCAGACCGGAGTTGCCGTAGATGAACAGAGGGTTGTAGGCGTTAGCCGGGTTATTTGCAACAGCCTGTGCGGCAGCCTGCGCAAATTTATTTGACTGGCCGGTGATGAAGTTTTCGAAGGAGAATTCATCGTCGGTCTCGTTGTTTGCGGGCAGACTTTCTTCCATCTCGATCTCGTCGTGTACGCAGAGACGATAGTTGATCTCATCGCCGAACACAGAGCGGAAGGTATCATTCAGAAGATCGCTGTAGCAGCGGGTGAGGGTGTTCTTATGAAATTCGTTGGGGACTTCGATGGTGGCAATGCCGTGAGAAAAATCGATGGAAGCGGGCTTCAGCCGGCTGAACCAGGTCTGAAACGCTACGTCGGTGATGTGAGCTCTGCAGTAGTCGCAAATCGGCTCCCATGCTTCGTTAAAGGATTCCATAGCTAAGTTCCTTTCATTTCCTGTATTTTTTCCAAAGAAAAAAGAACGCCCCACACAAAAAGCAAAGAACGGAAAAACGGCAGTTTCCTGCCCGGGGCGCATTTTATCCCATTATCCTATGATACTTATTATAGCACAAACAGCACTTCTTTTCAAATAGAAATATAGGCCTTGCGGCATTGTTTTTTGATGTGTTTTTACCCGAAATTTTCCATTTTGATCTTTGCTTCAAAATAATTTTTTAAAGAAAACAAAAATATTTTTTCAAGGCTTAAAAAAACAACGTTTTTCCATTTTATTCCCGTGGGAGCCCCATCCACAATAAAATCCGTTTTTGCTGCCGGCAAACTACAAGATATGCCAAAACGGTAACCCCTGTTTTTAAAGCAGTGCCCTGCCAAAACCGCGTGTGGCCGCGGTTTCTCTTCCTGCAAAAAACTATTGACAGAACGAAAGGGATAAGATATAATACTACGGTACGGGAGTGTACTGTATTTTGTATGTCTTTCCAACCCGAAAGGAGGGTGTTGAATATGCTGAGAACGTATCAGCCGAAGAAGCTCCAGAGAAAAAAGGAGCACGGTTTCAGAAAGAGAATGTCCACGGCAAACGGCCGTAAGGTTCTTGCCCGCCGCAGAGCAAAGGGCAGAGCTCATCTGACTTACTGATGCAGCCCAAAGGCCACCGGAGTGTGGCCTTTCTTTCTTTTCCTTTCCGGCATGTACGGAAAAGCTTGCCATTCGGCGGAGGTGGGTATATGAAAGTTGAAACGATCTGTGAGAATAGGGAGTTTCGGCGGCTCTATGCCCGCGGAAAGTCTTATGTAACGCCGCTGATTGTGGTGTATGTGCTGAAGAACCGGCAAAAGCAGGTTCGTATGGGCATTACCACCACAAAAAAAGTGGGCAATGCCGTAAAACGCAGCCGGTGCCGCCGTGTTATTCGAGAAGCGTTCCGCGCCGTGGCAGGGGAGATCCCGCCCGGATGGACCTTTGTACTGGTGGCAAGAGTGAAAACCGCTTTTGTAAAAAGCGGACAGGTAGAGCGTGACCTGCGCCACTGCCTGGTCAAAGCAGGTTTGCTGCAGCCGGCTAAAAAAAGCCCTGCAAAAACGCCTGCCGGAGAGGAAAAGGAAGAAAGGCTGCAAGCCGAGCCACGGGCAACCGAAACTGAGGCGCCGACATGATCCGGCGTTTTATTATTGCGGCGGTGCGCTTTTACCAGCGCAATATTTCGGCTTATACCAAGCCGAAATGCCGGTTTTATCCCACGTGTTCCTGTTATATGATTGAAGCCGTGGAGACCCACGGTGCGCTGAAAGGCGTGCTGCTGGGGGTGTGGCGCATTTTGCGCTGCAATCCTTTTGGCTCTTACGGATGGGATCCGGTTCCGCCGAAAAAACCGCAGAAACAGCTGCGGGCTGCACAAAAAGACCACGAAAACGAGAAATAAGGGTTTTACCGGAAAGGTGCGGCTGCCCTGCCGCAAGGAAAAACTATGGCGATTTTTAATTTCTTTGGCAATATTTTCGGCTATCTGCTTTGGTTTTTGTACGAGATCTTCCATAACTACGGTATCGCGATCATCCTCTTTACGCTGGTCACCAAGATTTTGATGATCCCGTTCTCCATTAAGCAGCAGAAATCCATGGCCTCCCAGATGAAAATGGCGGCCAAACAGCGCGAACTGCAGCAGAAATACGCAAACGACCGCGAAAAGATGAACGCGGAGCTGCAGAAACTCTATCAGAAAGAAAACTACAACCCGATGGGCGGCTGCGCCACTTCTCTACTGCCGTTCCCCATCATGATCGGTATTTATTATTCCGTTATTTACCCCCTGCAGAATACCCTGCACATTGCAAAGGCTTCCATTGCCGATGCCACCGCGGTCTTCTCCAAGATCCCCGGTGTTTCCCTGAACAGCCAGTACCTGGAACTGGAAGTGATGCGTCACTTCCCTGTGCTGAAAGATTACTTCGTCTCCAATAACATCTTCAATGCCGAAGAAGTTGCGAAGATCGAAAACTTCAGCGAAGGTTTCCATTTCCTCGGCATGGATATGCTGGCCATTCCCCAGCAGAGCTCCTTCTCCTCCATGCTGTGGGTCATTCCTGTGCTGTGCCTGGTCTCTTACTTTGTGGTGCAGTGGGTCAGCCAGAAGATGAGCGGTCAGCAGCAGCAGCAGGGCTGCATGAAGATCATGTTCATTGCTCTGCCTCTGTTCAGTGCTTACTGGGCTTACATCATGCCCGCCGCTGTCGGTCTGTACTGGGTTGTTTCCTCTGTGCTGCAGATCGTGCAGACCATTGTTCTGCATAAAATGTACAGCCCCGCCAAGGTGGCTGCTTACAACGAAGCCTCTCATCTGCTTCTGATGGAAGAAGAAGAAGGCAAAGTAAAGCCCCTGCCCCAGGAAGTGCAGGAAAAGATCGCCGAAAAGCTGGCTCCCAAGGAAGTCATTACCGAAAAGGCGTATACCAATGCCAATACCGGCGAAACCAAAAAGAAGAAGAGCGCCGGCAAGGGCGGTAAGTCCAGCGATTACATGGGCGCAAAGAAGTAAGCAGATCGTTCTGTTCCAACAGAAAAAAGTATAAGAAATTACAAGTTATTTTTTGGAGGTCTAACATGATTCGAGAGGCCATTGCTACGGGCGATACCATTGAGATCGCTTACGAAAGAGCCTGCCGTGAGCTGGGCGTTGAAGTTGGTGCAGCCGAACAGGAAGTTCTGGCTATGCCTGTGAAGAAGACCTTTGGTCTGTTTGGCGGTGCTCCTGCCAAAGTGCGTGCTTTTATCAAAACTTCTCCGGCAGATACCGCTGCCGATTACCTGCGTGAGGTCCTGATGAACATGGGCCTGACCGATGTGAATGTAACCGCCACCGAAGAAGAAAACGGTGCTGTTCTCTCCATTTCCGGTGAGAACATCGGTTTTGTGATCGGTCATCGCGGCGAAACCCTGGATGCCCTGCAGTACCTGGCCGGCCTGGTGGCCAACCATGCCGAGGGCTCTTACTACCGCATTACTCTGGATATTGGCAGCTACCGCGAAAAGCGTAAGGAAACCCTGGAAGCCCTGGGCCAGAAGATCGCTGCCAAGGCCGTGAAGTATGGCCGCAACTTCTCTTTGGAACCCATGAACCCCTATGAGCGCCGCATCATTCACACTGCGGTGCAGGGCGTGGAAGGCGCCAAGAGCTGGAGCGAAGGCGAGGATACCGTTCGTCATGTTGTTATCGGCCCCGAAGCCGGTGAACGTCCCCAGCGCCGCGGCTATGGCAACGGCGGCAGCCGCGGTGGCTACAACCGTGGTAAGGGCGGCAAGGGCAACGGCAACCGCGGCGGTTACAACCGTGACCGCGGTCCCCGTCGTGACAATGCTTCCCATACCGTGGAGAGCAACCCCGCTGCACAGCCCACTGTGAAGAAAGAGGCCGAGGGTCTGCCGCTGTACGGCCGCATTAAGTAATCTGAACATAACCACGAAAAGCAATCGGCAGAACCGCCGGTTGCTTTTTTTACGGGTGCGTATCCCTTTAAATTTTTATCTTGCATTCGGAACTCCTTCCGGCGCAGTGAATCGCATGAATCTGCTGCGCGGATTATGTTTCGAGTTTTTGGTACACAAACTCGTCCAGTGATATTCCAAGTTTGCGCTTGCGCGAACTTCAGGCTATCCCCGACATCCTGCCACCTTTGTAAAGGTGGACGAAACTTTTACAGTAACCTTTTAGTTTACATAATTTTTTTGAAAGGTTGTTTTTCATGCCCAACATCATCGCAGCCATCTCCACCGCCCAGGCTCCCGGCGGCATCGGTGTCATCCGCATCTCCGGTCCCGGCGCACTGGAAGTGGCAGACCGTGTGTTTTTTGCTAAAAAGAAAAATAAATTACAGCAAGCCAAGGGCTACACCGCCCATTTTGGCGAGATCCGCGATGAGAACGGCGACAAGCTGGACGAAGCTGTGGCAACGGTGTTCCGTGCGCCCCACAGTTTTACCGGTGAAGATGTGGCGGAACTTTCCTGCCATGGCGGTTTGTACCTGCTGCGCCGGGTGCTTTCTGCGGTGTATGCCGCGGGTGCTTCCCCGGCCGGCCCGGGCGAATTCACCCGCCGCGCCTTTTTGAACGGCAAGATGGACCTGGCCCAGGCCGAAGCCGTGATGGGTGTCATCGGCGCCGGCGGCGAGCAGGCGCTGCGTGCCGCCCGCGCGGGACAGGACGGCGCCCTTTCCAAAAAGATCAATTCCATCCGCGAAAATCTTATTTTGTTGGCTGGCGATTTGGCGGCCTGGGCGGATTACCCGGATGACGATGTTCCACAAGTTGACGAAGAATTGTTGAAAAATGGACTGTGCCGCGCCAAGAACACCCTGCAGGAACTGCTGGCGACCTTTGATACCGGCCGTATTCTGCGGGAAGGCGTAGACACGGTGATCGCCGGCCGGCCCAACGCAGGCAAATCTTCTTTGATGAACCTGCTTTCCGGTTGTGAGCGTTCCATTGTAACGGAATACGCCGGCACCACCCGCGATGTGGTGGAAGAGACCGTTCTGCTGGGAGATGTGCCGCTGAAACTGGCAGACACCGCCGGTATTCGAGAGACGGATGACCCGGTGGAGCAGATCGGTGTGCACCGTGCGTTGGGCCGGGTAGAAAATGCCCAGCTCGTCTTTGCGGTGTTCGATGTTTCCCGCCCGTTGAACGACGACGATAAAAAACTGACCGAAGCCCTGCAGGGCGTGCCCTGCGTGGCCGTTGTAAATAAAACAGACCTGCCCGCCGCCGCAGACGAAGACTACCTGCGGCAGAATTTCGGGCACATCGTGTTTCTTTCTGCCAAAACCGGCGATGGCTTTGAAGCCCTGAAAAAAGAAACCGAGCTGGTGCTGGGCACCGCCGGGCTGGATCCCGCCGCGGGTGTGCTCTTCACCGAGCGCCAGAGAAACGATGTGCGCCGCGCGCTGGAAGCCGTGACCGAAGCGGAAGATGCCCTTTTGCTGGGCATGACTTTGGATGCGGTGACCGTTTCGCTGGAAGGGGCGCTTTCTGCCCTGATGGAACTGACCGGCGAACGGGTGAGCGACGCTGTGGTGGATTCTGTGTTTGAACGTTTTTGTGTAGGCAAATAACCCTGGAGGAATGAGTATGAATTATCAGGCCGGACATTTTCAGGTCGTGGTCATCGGCGCCGGTCATGCCGGCATCGAGGCCGGTCTGGCGGCGGCACGGCTGGGCTGCAAAACCGCCGTGTTCACCATCAATATGGATGCCGTGGGCAACTGCCCCTGCAACCCCAGCATTGGCGGCACGGCAAAAGGCCACCTTGTGCGCGAGATCGATGCCCTGGGCGGCGAAATGGCCCGCACCACCGATGCCTGCTTTTTGCAGAGCCGCATGCTGAACCTGGGCAAAGGCCCGGCGGTGCATTCCCTGCGTGCGCAGATCGACCGGCGGGAATACGCCAAAATTATGAAGCACAAGCTGGAACTGCAGAAGAACCTGTACCTTAAACAGGCAGAAATTACAGAGATCACCCGGGATGAAGACGGCTTGTACCATGTCATCACCCAGCTGCACGCCGATTACACCGCCGATGCGGTGATTCTGGCCACCGGCACGTTTTTGGGCGGCCGCATTTTTGTGGGCGATGTTTCTTACGAAGGCGGACCGGACGGTATGTTTGCCGCTACCCAGCTGACAAAATCGCTTGTCAAGCTTGGCATTCCGCTGCGCCGCTTCAAGACGGGCACCCCCGCCCGTGTGCTGCGCTCTTCCATTGATTTTACAGATTTGGAAGTGCAGGAAGGCGATACCCCCGTGGTGCCTTTCTCTTACGATACCACCGAAGAGCTGCATAACACCGCGGTTTGCCATGTAAGCTGGACAAACGATGCCACCAAAGAGGTGATTCTGGCCAATATCCACCGCTCTCCCCTCTATGGCGGTATGATCGAAGGCGTGGGCCCCCGGTATTGCCCCAGCCTGGAAGACAAGATCGTGCGTTTCAGCGAAAAGCCCCGCCACCAGCTGTTCATTGAACCCTGCGGTGCCGATACGGAAGAAATGTACCTGCAGGGTATGTCTTCTTCTCTGCCGGAAGATGTGCAGGTGGCTTTTTACCACACCATTAAAGGCCTGGAAAACGTGGAGATCATGCGCTGCGCCTATGCCATTGAATACGACTGCGTGGACCCGCTGGAACTGAACGCTACGCTGGAGTTCCGTAACCTGCCCGGCCTGTATGGCGCCGGTCAGTTCAACGGCAGCTCCGGTTATGAAGAAGCCGCTGCCCAGGGTTTGGTGGCCGGTATCAATGCCGCCCGTAAAATTCAGGGAAAAGAACCGCTGATTCTGGATCGCGCCGGTTCTTATATCGGTACGCTGATCGACGATCTTATCACCAAGGGCGTGAGCGACCCCTACCGCATGATGACCAGCCGTTCCGAATACAGACTGGTGCTGCGACAGGATAACGCCGATGAACGCCTGACCCCCACCGGCCGTGAGATCGGGCTGATCGGCGATGAGCGGTGGACACGTTTCTGCGAAAAGGAAGAGCAGAAGAAAACCGAAATGCAGCGTGCGCTGCGCACTACGTTCTCGCCCACAGAAGAACTGAACGCCATTCTTGTTTCACGTGGAACATCGCCGGTAACCACCGGTGTGCGCATGGCCGATCTTCTCCGCCGCCCGCAGATCTCGTATGCAGATATGACCCCGGTGGATGTGACAAGACCGGCGGATATTCCACAGGCGGTGCTGGAAAATGTGGAAATCGAGCTGAAGTACGAGGGCTACATCAAGCGGCAGAAGGCAGATATTGCCGAAATGCGTCGGCTGGAAGAGAAAAAGCTGCCGGAGGATATTGATTATACAACGATTACGGGCCTGCGGCTGGAAGCGCAGGAGAAGCTGAATAAGGTGCGCCCGGCCAATATTGGCCAGGCCTCCCGTATTTCCGGTGTCAGCCCGGCAGATATTTCGGTGCTGATGATTTGGCTGGCGAGATAAAATAAAGTAAAGAGAAAAGCCGACGGTGAAGAGCCGCCGGCTTTTTTGCGGGCAACGCCCGAAAAAAGTGAAGAGTGAAGAAGTTGAGGTGGCAGGGCGCATTGAAATGTTTGCTTACAGTAAAAGTTTCGTCCACCTTTTCAAAAGTGGCGGGTTGTTAGGGCAGCGCTCTGACCCGTGTCCCGCAGGACACGGAATTCCTTTGCCTTGGAAGCGCTCGAAAGGGTTGAATTGGTTGCTGTGCAACCAAGAAGGGAAAACTTGCAAGTGAGTTTTTTTCTTAGGAATCCCTCCACCGCGCAAGCGCGGTCCCCCTCCCTTTCACAAGGGAGGCATAGACCTGCTGATTTTTAAGAAGGGTACCCCTAAACGAAATCTCTGCTGGTTTATGCGGGCGGCCAATGGCCGCCCCTACAGGTTATGTTGGGGTATGGATTCTGCCTTGCGATGGTACCCGCCGAATTATTTTTTGCAGCGCCTTGTTTTGACAAAAACCGGAGCGCCGCCGTGGTATAGTAGTAGCACAGACAAGCCACGGAGGTGCGGACATGCTTTTTAAACCGGCAAAAACAAAATATACCCAGCTGCCGCCGGAAAAAATCCTGCCCAACCCCGACCAGCCCCGGCGTATTTTCGATGAGAACGACCTCCTCTCCCTCGCAGAAAGTATTCGGGAAAACGGCTTGCTGCAGCCCATTACCGTGCAGCGCGATGCTGCCGGCCGGTATTTTCTTATTGCCGGTGAACGACGGCTGCGGGCAGCAAAAATGGCGGGGCTGCGGCAGATTCCCGCCATTGTAATGGAAGCCACCCCGGAAGAAAGCGCCGTGCTGGCTATAACGGAAAATCTGCAGAGAAAAGACCTGAAGATTTTTGAAGAAGCCTATGCCCTGTACCGCCTGCTGAAAAAATGGGGGATTCCGCAGGAACAGGCCGCAAAACGGCTGGGAATGAGCCAATCGGCTCTGGCCAATAAAATGCGGCTGCTGAAACTGACCCCGGAAGAACAGGCGGTGATCACGACACACGATCTTTCGGAGCGGCACGCCCGGGCGCTGCTTCGTCTTCCGCCGGGAGAAATGCGGCTGGAATTGCTGCAGCTGATGATTGAAAAAGGATTGACTGTGTACCAAACAGAACAGGCGGTGGAGGGCTACCTTGCCCGGGTGCCGCCAAAACCAAAGAAAAAGCCCCGGTCTTCTCCAAAAGACGTGCGGCTGTTCATCAATACCTTCGATAAAGCCGTGGCCGCCATGAAAACCGCCGGGATCGATGCGGTAACGGAAAAAAGTGAGACCGAAGGCTATATTGTGTGTACGGTTAAAATACCAAAGGCGGTGTAGCATGAGGACATGGCTGTTTTTATGCACCGTACTGGCCCAGTTTTTGCAGCGGCCAAAACACTTTGCTCCCCTGCGGCAGCAACTGCTGGGAAATGCAGAGTACAGTGTTCCCCGGCGGACACATCCACCGCGGCATGCCCGCGAACCTGAAGATGCGTACAAGTTCTAACCCATTCCCTTATTCATTTCCCACGGAAAGAGGCGGCGTATAGCCGCCTTTTTTCGTTTGGCCCGCAAAACAAATGAATTCTTCTCATAAACGCACCCTGTAGGGGCGGTCATTGGCCGCCCGCATAAATCAGCAGAGACTTTGCTTAGGGGCACCTTGTAGGGTGCGATGCCAGGCACCCACTGCGTGGGGTGCGATCGTACCGTCTTCTCGTACGCAGAGGCTTTGTCTGCCTCCCTTGAAGCACCCACTGCGTGGGGTGCGATCGTACCGTTTCATAAAATTACACCCCGGCGAGGTTCTCTTAAGGGAGTCCCTCTCTTGCAGGTTCGGTCGAAAGCAAGCTTTCTCCCTTTCAAGTTTGCGTTACACGCAAACTTGCACAGAAGGTCGCGCTTGCGCGAACTT
>JAFYOA010000135.1 GCA_017547865.1 Clostridia bacterium | reverse complement strand
GTTCTGTTATCCGTGCTTATATTGAGACCTGTCTGGAACTCCCCTGGAATACGGAGAGCAAGGTGAAGATCGATATCCCCAAGGCCCGCACCGTGCTGGACCGCGGCCATTACGGCCTGGAAAAGGTAAAGGAACGCATCATCGAGACCCTTGCTGTGCGCAAGCTGGCCCCCGAGACCACCCCGCAGATCATCTGCCTGGTGGGCCCTCCCGGTGTGGGTAAAACTTCCATTGCCCGCTCCATTGCCGAGGCCACCGGCCGCAAGTATGTGCGTGTCTCCTTGGGTGGCGTACACGATGAAGCCGACATCGTCGGCCATCGCCGCACCTACGTGGGCTCCATGCCCGGCCGCATCATCGCCGGCATCAAGCAGGCGGGGGTCAATAACCCGCTGCTCCTGCTGGACGAAGTGGACAAGCTCGGCAAGGATTTCAAGGGCGATCCCGCTGCCGCTCTGCTGGAAGTACTGGATCCCGATCAGAACAGCACCTTCCACGATCATTACATCGATCTGCCCTTCGATCTGAGCCGTGTGATGTTCATCACTACCGCCAACGATGCATCCTCCATTCCCGGTCCGCTGTACGACCGTATGGATGTCATCACCCTGGGCAGCTATACCAGCGAAGAAAAATACCATATTGCCACCAAGCATCTCATCCCCCGGCAGATGAAAGCCGCCGGTATTCAGAGTTTGAAGCTCACCCCGGCTGCGGTGCGCACCATCATCGATGGCTATACCCGCGAAGCCGGCGTGCGTACGCTGGAGCATACCATTGCCACCGTGTGCCGCAAAACCGCCACCAAGATCGTTTCCGATGAGAATTTCGATAAGCTGACCGTAAAGCCGGAAGACCTGGAAGAACTGCTGGGTCCCCGCAAGTTCAAAGACGATCCTTCTTCCAAAAAGGATGAGGTGGGTCTGGTGAACGGCCTGGCCTGGACCAGCGTAGGCGGCGAGTTGCTGCCCATTGAAGTTGCCGTAATGGACGGCACCGGCAAGATCGAACTCACCGGTTCTTTGGGCGATGTGATGAAGGAGTCTGCCCGTACAGCCATCACCTGCATCCGTACCCGTGCTGCCAAACTGGGCATTTCTCCCGATTTCTACGCCAAGAAGGACATTCATATCCATGCGCCGGAAGGTGCCGTACCGAAGGATGGTCCTTCGGCCGGCATTGCCATGGCCACTGCTGTCACTTCCGCGCTCACCGGTATTCCCATTCACCATACCATCGCCATGACCGGCGAGATCACCCTGCAGGGCCGCGTGCTGCCCATTGGCGGCCTGCGCGAAAAATCCATGGCTGCCTATAAGCACGGCATCAAAACGGTCATCATCCCCGCAGATAACGCCCCGGATCTTGCCGAAGTGGACGAAGTGGTGAAGAAGAACGTGACCTTTATTCCCGTGGAACGTGTGGACACCGTGCTGGAACTGGCCCTGACCCACCAGCCGGAACCTGCTCCCGCAGACGATCCTCACTACGTTTGCCCCCAAACTGCCGTGCCGGAAATGCGCACGGCCGGAAAGGTTTGAACAAGATGAATTTTCAGAATATTCAGTTTGAATCCGCTTCCGGCATGCTCAGCCAGCTGCCGCAGGGCGATGTGCCGGAGATCGTTTTCTCCGGCAAGTCCAACGTGGGCAAGTCTTCTCTCATCAATAAACTGGCCAAACGAAAAAATCTGGCCCGTGTCAGTTCTGCCCCCGGTAAAACCGCCACCATCAATTTCTACCGTTCCACCGATTTCCGTCTGGTGGACCTGCCCGGTTACGGCTTTGCCCGTGTCTCCAAAGAAGAGAAGAAGCGCTGGGCCGACCTGGTGGAAGGCTATTTTGCCGCCGGCCGTCCGATCCGTTTGATCGTGCAGATCCTGGATTTTCGCCATATGCCCACCGCCGATGACGTGGATATGCTCAGCTTTTTGGTGAACAGCGGTCTGCCGTTCATTGTGGTGTGCACCAAGGCCGATAAGCTGAACAAAACGGAAACCGCAAAGCAGATGGCAAATTACACCACCTTCCTGGAGGAAGAGAAGATTCCGTTTTTGCCGGTTTCTTCTCAGAATGGCCAGGGAATAGAGGAACTGAAAGCGCTGCTGGAGGATGCCTGCCGCTGATTTTGGAGTGGAATCCGGCGAAAAAGCCAATGCTTTTTTGCTTTGAAAAAATATTTTTGGTATTTTTTCATTTTCCTCTTTACTTTTCCGCTTTCATGGCTTAAAATGGTAAAGTGTTAGGAGGAATGTACAATGAACCCCAAACTGAAAGATAACAATCTTGATTTCCTGTTCCAGTGCATTCTGTCTCTGCAGACAGAAGCCGAATGCTACGATTTCTTCGGTGATCTCTGCACCGTAGATGAACTGAAAGCCATGTCCCAGCGTCTTGCCATTGCCCGTATGCTTAGCACCAAACGCGTGTATAGCGATATCGTTGCCGAGACCGGTGCATCCACCGCTACCATCAGCCGTGTCAATCGTTCCTTGCAGTATGGCAACGACGGTTATGATATTGTTTTTGGTCGCCTGCCGGATGAAGGCAAGAAAGAATGAGTGGTTACGAGACTTTTGCCCGTTATTACGATTCTTTGACCCGCAATGTGGATTACGAGGCCCGGGCGGATTATATGTGCCGCCTTTTGGAGCACTGTGGCCACCCTGCGGGTCTTACTCTGGATTTGGCCTGCGGCACCGGCAGCCTTACACTGGCGCTGGCAAAACGCGGGCTGGATATTTACGGAATCGACAGCTCCTATGCCATGCTTTCTCAGGCACGGCAAAAGGCAGCGGATGCGGGCTATGATATTTTATACCTTTGCCAGAAAATGCAGTCCATCGACCTGTACGGTACGGTGGATACAGTCTTCTGCAGTCTGGACAGCATCAATCATCTGCCGTCTTTGCGGGAGGTGGAGCGTACCTTTGCCCGGGTCTCTCTGTTTATGAACCCCGGTGGTATGTTCGTATTTGATGTGAACTCGCTGTACAAGCACCGCAATGTGCTGGCAAACAATACTTTTGTATACGATCTGGAAGATATCTTCTGTGTGTGGCAGAACAGTACCGATGAGCGTACCTGCCGCACCCGTGTGGATATTGATTTCTTTGAAAAAGAAGGGCAGACGTACTGGCGCAGCAGCGAGCACTTCACCGAAACGGGCTATGACCCTGCGGTGCTGACCAAGCTGTTGGAAGCCCAGGGCTTCGGCGATATCCGCCAGTTTGCCGATCTTACCCTCGACCCGCCCGGGGAGGAAACCCAGCGGATCATTTTTGCGGCCACTAAAATGCCCTGAGACCGCATAGAAGGAGAATTTTTTCGTGGATAGAATCATCCGTACCATCACCACCGACGGCTCTATTATGGCTGCTGCGGTGGATTCCAGCGATTTGGTTTATATGGCTCAGAAACTGCATGGTACCAGTCCGGTGGCCACCGCAGCTTTGGGTCGCCTGCTTACCGGTGCCTCCATTATGGGTACCATGCTGAAGAAAGAAGATGCGGCCGTTACCCTAAAGATCAATGGCGGCGGTCCTCTGGGCAGCGTGGTGGCCATTGGCGACGGTCGCGGCAATGTGCGCGGTTACGTGGAGAACCCCACGTTGGATCTCCCGCTGGCTCCCAACGGGAAACTGGCCGTCGGTGCCGCAGTTGGCCGTGATGGCCGTCTCAGCGTTGTGCGTGATCTGGGTGAAGGCGAGCCTTATGTGGGCCAGGTGGAGATCATCTCCGGCGAAATTGCGGAAGACATCACCAATTATTATGCTACCAGCGAACAGATCCCCACGGTGTGCGCCCTGGGTGTGCTGGTCAATAAAGATACCGGCAAAGCCATGCTTGCCGGCGGTTTGCTGATTCAGCTGCTGCCCGGTGCCACCAACGAGGTTCTGACCCGTTTGGAAGCCAACATTGCCAAACTGGAGCCTGTAACGACCGTGTTGGCCAAAGGTATGGACAGTGAGGCTATGGCCCGCAAGGCATTGGAAGGCTTTGAGGTGGAAGTGTTGGACAGCTACCCGGTGCATTATCGCTGCACTTGCAGCAAAGACCGCGTGCAGGCTGCCATTGCTACTTTGCAGCCGGAAGAAGTGGAACACCTTGCTGATGAGCGCGGCGTGATGGAAGCCCACTGCCAGTACTGCAACCGCACCTATACATTTACCCGCAGTGAACTGGAAGAACTGGCCGCCGATATCCGCCGTCAAAAAGCAGAAAATAATTAATAAAAAATTTGCGATGCTATGGGCAGCAGGGTGGGGAAAAGCTGTTGCTTTTATCTAAAACCTGTTCTGCTGCCTCCAGTCGCATTTGTGTATTTTCCAACAAAAACCTGACGATTTTGAACGCTGAAAAAATAATTTAAAAAAATTCAAAAAAAGTGTTGACAAATCGAATGAAATGCTGTATTATAATACACGTCGCTTGTGGGAAACGGTAAACACCCGCGACAACGTGGGGGTATAGCTCAGTTGGTTAGAGCACCTGCCTTACAAGCAGGGGGTCACAGGTTCGAGTCCTGTTGTCCCCACCATATAACTGGCCCGGTAGTTCAGCTGGTTAGAACGCTAGCCTGTCACGCTAGAGGTCGACGGTTCG
>JAFYOA010000134.1 GCA_017547865.1 Clostridia bacterium | reverse complement strand
TGGTACCCGGCAATGCGCACCATGGCGGTGTGTTCCGCGCTGTGCAGGGTTACACGAATATCCAGCAGCTCTCCGTCTTCCACCGGAAAAACCGAAATGGGCACTTCCTTTAAAAAGCGGCGGATCTCTTCTTTCTGCGCATCGGTTACCACAGAGATGACTTCCAGCACTTTATCGGCATCGCCGGCCACCACACCGGCAGCCAGTGCGGTCTCAATGCCCTTCAGGCCACCGGCATTGGGCACCACCACGCTTTTTACATTTTTAATAATATTGCCACTCACGCCAATCTCGCAGCGCAGGGGCATTTCCCCCAGCAAGTCACGGCAGCGGGCAGACGCATACGAAATGGCAATGGGTTCGGTGCAGCCCATGGCAGGCACCAGTTCTTCTTTTAATATACGGATATACGCATCGTAGCGGGCATCGGTCTTCAGCATGGCAGCGGCCTCCGTTTGCAATCGTTTTCTTTATAATAAGATACCATATTTCGCTGTTCTTCGCAACAGCAAGTCTTATGCGGCAAAAGCTGTTTTTTGTGTTGTTCCCGCCTGTAAAATGTGGTATAGTCTAAGCAGAACATTCCAAAAGGGAGCGTTGTCCATGTCTGTCATCGATACCTACTGCGGTCTTCGCTGTGAAGGCTGCAGCTACAAAGAGCCCTGCCATTGCGGCGGCTGCAAGGCTACGTTGGGTCAGCCTTTCCATGGGATGTGCCCCGTGGCGCAGTGCTGCATCGAAAAACAGCTTTCCCACTGCGGCATGTGCGCTGCCTTCCCCTGTGCCCTGCTGCAGCAATATTCCAATGACCCGGAGCACGGCGATACCCCGCCCGGCGCCCGCATTGAACAGTGCCGCCGGTGGGCGGCGGAAAAGTAAGCACCGCACCTTTCCGTTGAGCTTAATTCAACTATACAGCCTATAAATTCACATTAACCGCACACTGTAAACGAAGGAGTTGTTCCCATGAAAAGCCAGGAGATCCGCAAGCTTGCACCGGAAATGGATCCGTTGCGCATCGGCATGGGCTGGACCGTGGAAGATTTGGAAAAGCCCCAGATTCTGATTGAAAGCACCTACGGCCAAAGCCACCCGGGCAGCGCCCACCTGCTGGAACTTGCCCAAAAAGCCTACGCCGGTGCCGGCACTGCCGGCGGCAAGGGCGCCCTGTACTTCGCCACAGATATCTGCGACGGCATGGCCCAGGGCCACGACGGCATCAACTATTCCCTTGCCTCCCGGGATACCATTGCCAATCTCATCGAAATCCACGCCAATGCCACCACCTTTGATGCCGGTGTTTTCCTTTCCAGCTGCGATAAATCCGTTCCTGCCCAGCTGATGGCCATCGGCCGCATCGATATCCCCTCCATCGTGGTCACCGGCGGCGTAATGGATGCCGGCCCGGATCTGCTGACGCTGGAACAGATCGGCATGTACAGCGCCATGTTCCAGCGGGGAGAGATCACCGAGGATCAGTTCTTGTATTACAAGCACCACGCCTGCCCCTCCTGCGGCGCCTGCTCCTTTATGGGTACCGCTTCCACCATGCAGATCATGGCAGAAGCCCTGGGTCTGATGCTGCCCGGCAGCGCCCTGATGCCCGCCACCTGCAGCGACCTGCGTGATGTGGCAGAACGTGCCGGCCGCCAGGCTGTAAAGTTGGCAGAAATGGGCCTCACTGCCCGGCAGATCGTAACCAAAGAAAGCTTTGAAAACGCCATCATCGTGCACGCAGCCATTTCCGGCTCCACCAATACCCTGCTGCATATTCCTGCCATCGCCCACGAATTCGGCATTGAGATCGACGCCGACACTTTCGACCGGATGCACCGCGGCGCCCACTACTTGCTGGATATTCGCCCCGCCGGCCGCTGGCCCGCCCAGTACTTCTACTATGCCGGCGGCGTGCCCCGCATTATGGAAGAGATCAAAGATATGCTCCACCTGGATGCGATGACCGTAACCGGCAAGACCCTGGGCGAGAACCTGGAAGACCTGAAAAAGAGCGGCTACTACGAAACCTGCGACAAATACCTGCGCACCACCGGCTGCAAACGCACCGATATCATCCGCACGTTCGAGGAGCCCATCGGT
Organism: Clostridia bacterium; assembly: GCA_017547865.1. The sequence goes on along the minus strand of JAFYOA010000134.1, from coordinate 257 downwards.
ACCGACGGCACCATTGCCATTTTGAAAGGCAACCTTGCCCCGGAAGGCGCCGTGGTGAAGCACAGCGCCGTGCCGAAGGAAATGTTCAAGGCCACCCTGCGCGCCCGCCCTTTCAACTGTGAAGAAGACGCCATTGCCGCGGTCTTTCACCTCGATATTGAGCCCGGCGTTGCGGTGATCATCCGTTACGAAGTCCCCAAGGGCAGCGGTATGCCGGAATTGTTCTACACCACTGAGGCCATCTCCTCCGACCCCCT
>JAFYOA010000011.1 GCA_017547865.1 Clostridia bacterium | reverse complement strand
TGGCCACCCATGGCAGCGCCGCGCTCAGAAACGCCGTTGTAATAATGGTAGCTGAACACATCCAGCTTTTCGGTGCAGCCGTCCATCAGTTCGTCGGTGCTGCAGCAGTACATCACATCGGCCACACCGGCGCCGCCCTTGGTGTCGTTGGGGCCAAGCTTAATGGCGTTGCTGTCGGTGGTGCAGGGGCCAACGATCAGGGTCTCGGGGTAGTTTTCGCGCACCCACTTGTGGAAGATATCCTGGTCGCGGCGGAAATGCTGGGCGCGGTATCCCTTGGGGAAACCGGTCGTATCCATAATATTGGGCTCGTTGGTGAACTCCACCGCATCGATGGGATGGCCATGCGCCTTGGAAAGGGCAAAGATCTGTTCGGCCTGGCTGGGGTTCCAGGGCTCTTCGGTGCTGTGCAGACCCTGGCAGTTGGCCACGGAAATGAGCAGCTTGCCGCCCACGGCATCCACAAAGTCCAGCAGATTCAGCCACTGTTCTTTGGTCAGGCGGCTCTGGTAGCCTTCCGGTACCACGCCGGTGTTATCAAAGTCATAATAGGTTTTGGTAGCCCATGTGCCGGAAACACGCACCCAGGCGGTGCCCAGCTCTTTGGCCAGTTTGATCAGACGGGGGTTGGTGGTGTCGATGGGATTGTACCACTGCACAAGACCGGCGATTTCAGCAAAGCTGCTTACAGGCGGGAATTTCTCAGTGCCGGCGATCTGGCCCGGGGTGTAGGCCTTCCAGAAGGTGCCGCCGGTGACTTCGGTCATTTCAACGTTGTAAGAGACGAGACAGGGATCTACACTGCGCAGTTCTTTCAGCGCGGTGGGGTTCAATTTAACAAACTGTGCCATACGATCGTACTCCTTTTTATATTGGAATAAGGGAAAAACGGACAACTTTATACACTTACATTATACAGTACTGCAAATGAAAAAAACAGCGGCAAAATGGCACAAGTGTGACACTGCACAACAAAAAGAATCCGGTGCGATTGGGCAGAACCCATAGCGCCGGATTAAAGAATGGTATCGGAGGAAGAAAACAGGGGCTGGGTGATGAGGCGGGCGGTGATTTTTGCCATCTCCCGCGGGGAATGCCGGCAGCCTTCGCTGTGCCAGCGCACCATAAGAGACATAAGCCCGCACACGGCAAACGTGGTGGCCTGCTCTTTCATATAGTCGGTTTCCATCGGGCTCAGGCGCTGAAACGCCGTGCCTTCCTGCAGGGCCTGGGCAATGCCCCGCTGAATCAGCAGGCCGCTCAGGCCGCTGCGCTCCAGGGCGCTCAGCAGCTGGTGGTGCTGTGTCCAAAAAACAAAGAAACGCTCCAGCGCGTTGGATGCGGTGCGGGCCTCGTTTTTATCCACCTGATCAAAAACTTCGAATTCCATCAGTGTGTGGTCAACCAAAGCCTGCAGGGCCCCATCTTTGCTGTCGAAATACCGGTAAAAGGACTTGCGGGGAATATTCATTTGTTCGCAAAGATCGCTGACGGAAATATCATCGTAGCGGGTGGTTTCCATGGCGGTCAGCAGTCCTTCTTCCAGTTCGCGCTGGCGGTTGGCAGAGCGTTCGGTTTTGCAGAGTTTATACATATTCTCTACCTCATATACGCATTTTCGGGGCGTCTGCTGCATTCAGTATAGCACTTTTTTTAAGAAAAACAACGGGATTTGTCGGAATGCATTAAAAATTTATCAAAAGATTTACACAAAGTGTCACACAAGAGACATTTTGGCGCTGGAAACCGCAAACGTTGTGCACTATAATGAAACCATTACAATGGGTGACGTGTATACACCCATGTCAAGGAGGAAAAAATTCATGGCTAAAAAACCCGTTGCTCTGGATGCCAAAGGCTACCGCAAATTCGGTATGCTGGATAAAGTAGCATACGCTGCCGGCGACCTGGGCTGCAACATGAGCTTTGCTCTGAAGGGCACTGTACAGACCTTCTGGCTGGTCTACATGATGATGGAGACCGGTCTGCTTTCCGCACTGCTGCTGGTTGTGCAGGTGTGGGATGCAATCAACGATCCGCTGATCGGTTCTATGATCGACGCTGACCACAGAAAGTACAAACTGGGTAAATTCAAGACCTATATTTTGGTTGGTGCCTGCGGCCTGCTGGTTGGTGGCGCTGCCGTCTTCCTGCCTTTCCCCAATGCTTCTGTTGTTGTAAAGGCTGTCCTCTTCATTGTGGGTTACATCATTTGGGATGCGTTCTACACCGTAGCCAACGTTCCCTACGGCTCCATGCTGTCTCTGGTTACCGAAGATGGCGGTGAGCGTGCGCAGCTGTCCACCTGGCGCTCCATCGGCTCCATGGTCGGCAATATTCTGCCCAACGTGCTCCTGCCCATGCTGATCTGGAAAAAAGAATTCAACGCCGACGGCACTCCTATGATCAACGAAGAGACCGGCGTGCAGGTAGAAACCCTTCTGGGCGACCGCGTGTTCTGGGCCGCACTGATTATGGGTGTTCTGGGCTTTGTGTGCTTCATGTTCATGATCAAGAAGATCACCATTCGTGTGGATGAAAACACCGTAAAGGCCAGCGAAGGCGGCGAAAAGTTCAACGTCATCAATGCTTTCGGCAACTTCATGAAGAACCGTCCCGCTGTGGGTGCCACCATGGCCGCCATGGGTATGTTCCTTGGTATGAACGCCGCCACCACCGCCGTGACCATTATGTTTGCCACTTACTTCGGTATGGCTTCTCTCTCCGGTATCGTGCAGATGGTCGGTTTCCTGCCCATGTTCTTCTTCATGCCCTTTATCAAGAAGATCGTGGACAAGTATGGCAAGAAGGAAGCTTCTGTTGTTGGTACCCTCGTTTCTCTGGCGGGCGGTATCGTTATGATCATCTTCCCCCTCATCCCCTTCAAGACGGCTGCGCTGGTCGTGTATCTGATCGGTCTGGTCGTGTTTGGTATGGGTATGGGTGTGTACACCTGCGTTTCCTGGGCTCTGATGGCCGATGCCATTGATTATAACGAATGGAAGTTCAACAAGCGCGAAGAAGGTACCGTGTATTCTCTGCATTCCTTCTTCCGTAAGCTGGCACAGGGCGTTGGCCCCTCTGTCGTGCTGCTGATCATGGGTTGGCTGGGTTATAATTCCGATCTCGGCACCGCCGGTCAGTCTGCGGCTACTTCTTACAATATGTGCTGGCTGGTGGCCGGTCTGTATCTGTTCAGCGCCGTTGTGCAGTTGATCGGTCTGGGCATGGTTTACAACCTGGATAAGAAGACCATGGAAAAGATGAACAGCGAACTGGAAGCCCGCCACGGTGCCAATAAGTAAGCTGGTTTTTCTCATAGTAAATGCAAATGCTCCGGTTTGCCGTACCTGCGGCTGGCCGGAGTTTTTTCTTTTGTAAAATTTTTAAAAAAGGTTGCACGCTCTGCCCGGCTTGGTTATAATGAGGCCATAAGGGGAAGCACTATCCCCGAAACGGGAGGATTCAATATGCGTATTGTACCGATTAACAAAGCAGAAGCTATTTTTGAGATTTTTCACGATGTGTCGGTTACACCGGATGGCCCCGGCGACAAAGGACGTCTTGGCCTGTATACATTCACCTGCAGCGATTCCCAGCCCACGGCAGGTGTGCACAACAGCTGGCACGCCGCCACCGTTCACCTGGATACCCCCGGCGCTGTGCTGACCATGCAGCGCGATTGCAAGCTGCACATTGCAGGCTACGATATTCTGCGCCTGTTTGCCGCTATGCCGTCGATGCTGCATGTTAAAATTGAAGCTGTGATTGACGGTGAAGCCCGCGTGCTGACCGACGATATGCCCGGCAAAGATACCACCTGCGAATACGATGTGCCTCTTTCCGGCGAATGGATGACTTCGCTGACGATGCAGTTCACCATGACGGGCGACCGCCCGGCGGATTGCCAGCTGCACTGGCTGGGTCTTTCCAATAAAGAAAAGCAGGCCGCCATGGAGCAGGAAGAAAGCCCCTACGATGCGGAATGGGAAGAAATGCTGCAGAAAGACGGCGAGTTCAAGCCGCGGCTGGGCATTTGGTTTGATGAAGAAGAACTGCAGGCCCTGCGCCGCAAGCTGAAAGAAGGCTACCTTTCCGATATGTTTGCCCGGCTGCGCGCCCAGGCGGAAAAAGACATGCTGATCGAACCGGAAAAAGAGATCGGCACGTACATTGGCAAACCGGACCGCCGTTGGGTGCGGGACCGGGATATGAAGAAGCACGACACTAGCGCTGCTATGGAACGCCTGGCGTTTGTGGGGCTCATCGATGAAAACCCGGAGATGAGCCGCATGGCCGTGCGCATGGCACTTTCTGCCGCCCATTGCACCCATTGGTGCGAGAGCATCATGGGTGTGTTCCCCGGCTGCATCTGGCACCACCGCTCCTTTACAGAAGAAGTGTACTGCCACGGCTGCACCGCCGTGCTGGATTGGGCCGGTCACTTCCTCACCGAATACGGCCGGAAAGCCATTCGCGATGCCATTATTATGAAGGGCCTGCCCCGCATTGAATCCGACTTCAAGCGCCATGAATACATTCGCTCCATGAACCAGGGCATTGTGTTCTCCGGCGGGCGTATCACCGGCCTTTTGGGCGTGGTGAACGAATACCCCCGCTATAAGACGATCATCGATGAAGCGGAAAAAGACCTGTTCGATATGATCGAAGCCTATGTTCTGCCCGATGGCGGTGTTTCCGAAGGTCCCAGCTACTGGCACTATACCTTCTCCAATGTGATGCCGCTGCTGTATGTGCTGGCTCGTTTCCGCGGTGTGCCCATGAAGGATATGGTTTCCGAACCTGTACTGCGCACCGCCCGCTTTGCCCGGCAGATGCTTTCCATTCAGGCGCCGGGTGCCACGCCCATCTGCACCAACGATGCCCACATGGATAACCCCCTCACTCCCGGTCTGCTGGCCTCTTTGTGGCAGATGACCGGCGAAGAAGAATACCGGCAGATCCTCTCCGATGCCCTGTACGGCAAGGAAGAGGGGACTGTTCCCAATATGAATTTCCTGATTATGGCGCCGGACGAACTGGAAAAGACCGCGCGCTATGTGCCGGATGGACTGGAATCCATGAACGTGACCGGCCAGACCCATATTGTGCGAAAGGGCAAGAGCGCCCTGGTGAATATGCACCTGGTGACCGGCGAAGCCACCAGCGGCCACTACCACGAAGACAAGGGCAGCTTTGTGCTGGAAACCGAGTTTGAAACTTTGGCGATGGACCGCGGCGTGACCAATTATTCGCATCCGGAGACCAAGACCATTCAGCAGGCCGATGTGCACAACCTGCTGCTGCCCGTGGTGAAGGGCGTGATGGGCCGCCAGCATGCGGATGACAGCGCCAAACTGCTGGATGTAAAATACGAAAACGGTCTCTTCTGCTATGCCACCGATACCACCGGTGCGTGGGACGACGGCGTGTACAGCACCTGCATCCGCCGTGTGGTTTCTCCCTGTGCAGATGTGTACCTTATTGATGACGAAGCAGCCTGCCCGGTGCCCGCGGTGCTGCATTTTACCCTGAACAGCCATTGGCAGATTGCCCCTGCCGGCAAGGGTCTGCGTATTTTGGGCGAAAAGAACGATCTTTACGTGGCGCCGCTGAACTGGACACCGGCCGAAGTAACCTACGGCGAACACGGCATCGATTCCCACGAGCGGCCGGCGCAGCGCCTGCGTTTTACCACCGGTGAAGTGACCGAAGCCCGCTTGCTGACCGTTTTGGCCGTGCTGGAAAAAGACGCCCCCGTGCCGGAGGACTTTGGCGTGAGGGCAGAGACTACCCTGGGTACCCTGCGTGTGTGCTGGGGCGAAAAGTCCGCCGCCTTTGCGGACGGTGCCTGGACGATCGAGTAAAAAACATGGCAGCGGCCCTGTATGTCGCTGCCATTTTTACAAGGAGAACGACGATGAAGATCGATATTCGCACCATGAAAGGTGCCTACGATAACGATAACTGTTTTGTGCATGCCCGTATGGGTGCGCTGAACGAAAACGAATTTGTGATGACCATGCAGCGGCTGAACCGCCATGGCGTGGATGATTTTTCTTTGATTCAGGTATGCAAAAGCTTTGACGGCGGCAAAACCTGGACCGCCCCGGCGGAAGAACCTGCATTTGCTTTTCCGGAAAAAGAAGGCGCCTGCTGGGTGGGCTGCGATGCCGCTCATCGGCTCCATAAAAAGACCGGGAAGCTTTTGAACCTGTGCAGCATTATGGTGCATTATATGGGCAACGACGAGCCTACCCATGATTTTCCGCATGGCGGCGGGTATACGGTGTACGATGAAGCCACCGGGCGATTCTCGCCCGTTCGCCCGCTGCAGCTGCCGCAAAGCTATGGGTATTTCGATGCTTTTCCCCAAAGCTGCCAGTGGGTGGAACTGGAAAACGGCGACCTGCTGGTTCCCATGGCCGTGCGTGTGACCACGGCGGTGCGCTATGCCACGGTGGTGGTGCGCTGCAGTTTTGACGGCGAGACCGTGACCCCGCTGGAAGTGGGCAACCTGCTGCAGTATGAGCATGAACGCGGCCTGTACGAACCCCAGCTGTGCGAGTTTGGGGGCAAATACTACCTTACTCTTCGAAATGACGATGCCGGGTATGTTTCTGTAAGTGAAGACGGCCTGCATTACAGTGAACCCCAGCTTTGGCGATGGGATACCGGCGATGTGCTGCCCAATTACAATACCCAGCAGCACTGGCTGGTCTGCGGCGGCAAGCTGCACCTGGTGTATACCCGCAAAGCCGGGAACAACGACCACGTGTTCCGCCACCGCGCCCCGCTGTTTATGGCAGAAGTGGACCCGGAAACCCTATGCGTGCTGCGCCATACGGAAGTGATCGTTGCCCCGGAACGCGGTGCCCGCCTGGGTAACTTCGGCGTAACGGAACTGAACGAAAACCGTGCGGTGATCACCGTAGCGGAGTGGATGCAGCCCCTTGGCTGTGAAAAATACGGCAGCGACAATACGATCTTTGTAACATTTGTGGAGGCAGAATAAACCTATGCTGAAAATTCATTTTTTGGGTACCTGTGCCGGTACAGAGCCGATTCCCACCTGCCATCATTCCTCCTGGGTGCTGGAAGTAAACGGCGTGAATTATTGGTTTGATGCCGGCGAAAACTGCGCCCATCGGGCAGTTTCCATGGGCATTGATGTAATGAAGACCGTGGCGCTGTTTGTGTCGCATCCGCACATCGATCACATTGGCGGCATGGCGAACCTGCTGTTTGCTATGGATAAAATGGTGAGCCGCTATGGGCAATGCATGGTGAAGGACAATGCGCTGCGTATTTTCTTCCCGGAACTACCGCTGCTGGACGCGGTGAAGGCGGTGGCAATGGGAGGCGCCGGCCGTTCTTTACGGTTTGAAACAAAGGAATACCCGGTGGCAGACGGCCTGCTGTACGAAGATGAAAACGTGCGTGTGCACGCGCTGCACAATACGCATTTGGGAGAAGACGGCAGCAACGGCTGGCATGCCTATTCTTTCCTGATTGAAGCCGACGGAAAGAAGATCGTCTTTTCCGGCGATGTTGGCAAGCCGGAGGAACTGGATCCGCTTATGGGCGATGGCTGAGATATGCTGCTGATGGAGACCGGCCACCACAAAGTGAACGATGTGCTGGCTTATGCCGTGAGCCGCAAGGCGAAACACCTGCGCTTTATTCACAACGGCCGGGAAATTTTGGAAGACCGGCCTGCCATGGAGCGCCTGGCATACCAAACCACCGCGGAGCGCCCCATTTGCGTGCGCATTACCAAAGACGGCGATACCGAACTGCTGTAAAATAAAACACCACAGAGCCAGGCGGTTCTGTGGTGTTTTTCTTTGTGTGGGGTTACAGCGCCTTCAATGCGTTGGTGACCAGTTCGGCCAGTACGCGGTAGCCGGCATCGTTGGGGTGCAGGCCGTCGGGCATGTACATTTCCTGAATCACGGGCAGGCGGGGCTGCAGGCCGCTGTTTTTGTACAAATCGAGGATGGGCAGCGAGTAGAATTCCGCTACTTCCCGGATGATTTCCACGTAGGTTTTCAGCGGGGCAACGTCGTGGGCTTTGTAGCCGTCACCCTTGGGGTTTTCTTCGTTGCAGCGGTGCAGGGGGGTAAGCACCAGGATTTTTGCCTTGGGCCAGCGGGTGCGGATATCGCTGAACAGCAGGTGGCAGGCACCGTAGAAGGTGTTGTCGCAGCGGTCGGTGGGGCAGCCCAGTTCGGCATCGCCGTGGCCAAAGTCGTTGGTGCCGCCGAAGATCACAACGGCATCGGCATCTTCGTCCATCTCTTTGGCGCGGGAGAGGAAATCCAGATCCCAGCGGGGGTTATCGGAAGGCTTGGCCTGCCTGGCGAAGCGGGTGCCGCCAATGCCGTAGTTGCGCATCACAATGCCTTCTTCGCGGGCAATGATATCGGTAAAGCGATTCTCCACGCAGCTGGCGCCGTGGCCTTCGGTAATGCTGTCGCCGAGAAAATTGATTTTTTTGCCTTTCAGTTCCATAAAACCCTCCGTTATTTCTTTTCAATGGTCATGGTCACGGTCCATTCGTCCGCATCGGGTGCAAAGACCAGATCCATCAGAATGGCGGTTTCCACCGGGCCCATGTTCAGCTGCTTGCAGCAGTTCAGGCGGGGTTCAAAATCTTCGGTAGAAAGAACGGTGGTGCAGGGCTTGTCGGCAGAAACGGTCCAGCCGGCAACGGTAAAGGAGGTGTCGTTCTGTTCCGGCTGAATACGGGTCACGAAGCGCTCTTTCAGTTCCAGGTCCTTGCAGCCGGTAAAGGTATCGGCAATGGTCAGCTTGCCGTTCACAAAGGTGTACTTGCGGTGCACAGTACCGTCGGCCAGGCCGTAGGCAGAAGAAATATCCAGGCCGAAGGTGTCATCCGTCCACTCGGTAATGGTGCAGGTGCGCTCCTTGCCCAGCAGCTGTTTCTTGTCGCCGATGATGGGCAGGTTGTGGCCGTGGGACCCGGAGCAGATGTAGTTCACGCGGGCATCGGTAAAGTACCACTTATCGTACTGGGGCCAGCCCAGGTCATCAAAGACAAACTTGTTGTCATCGAACAGGGCAAAGCTGCCGATGTCGTTGTGGTTGTGGGGTTCGTCGTTGTGGCCTCCCTTGGCCATAAAGACCAAATTGCCCTCTTTGCGCAGATACCACTGGGCGCCCTTCAGGTCATAGGCTGCGTTTTCGGGCAGGGGGTTGGCCTTCAGGTCGGGATCATACCAGTAAATGTCGCGGAAGAATTCCATGGTGCGCTGGCGGGGGTCATCATCGAAGAGCAGTTCGAACTCTTCTCCGGGCAGGGCGATGGAATCGTACTCCTTGGCCAGGAAGTGAGCAAAACCGATGTGCATCAGCAGTTCGTGAGAGGCATCCGCAAAGGGAACCACGAACTGATTCTGCAGGTAGAACTTGTTGCGGAATTCCGCAATGGCGCGCACCTTGGGCAGGGTGAACCAGTTGTGCACGCCGCCGGTGTAGTCGCGCACCATATCGGCGTAATAGCAGAAGTAGCCGAAGCCGTAGTTCCAGTACAGGGGGCCTTCCAGGCAGCAGCCGTCTTCGTGGTAGCTGTCCAAAAAGTCCTGCATCAGTTCATCGGCATGGGCAATGGCGGCCATGGCTTCTTCTTTGGTGCCAATGCGCATGGCAACGGTGGCGGCACCGCAGCCGCAAACAGAAGCCCAGTTGTTCTTGCCGTAGTTGCGGTGTTCTTTTCTAAGGAAGGGAGCAATGGTGCGGCGGCGCAGTTCATAAAGAATGCGGCCGCGCACTTCTTCGTGCAGGCGTTCGCCAAGCAACTCGAGAATTTCTGCCAAAGCACCGGCAGTCTCATTGTGGAAGAGATCCAGGTTCAGCGGGGCGGTGTCCGGCTTGGTGGGCCCGCCGAAGAAGTGCGCCGGCAGAGCCCAGGTGTATTCATCGCAAATGGCCCACAGCACATCTTCCAGCTCGCTCAGCCAGGTTTCGTTTTCCGGCTCGGCCAGGGCCATCACTGCAAAAACATTCATGCGGCGGCGGTGGGCAATGTATTCGTCTTCGTATTCCACACGGCTGCCCTGCTCCAAAAACAGCTTGAATTTGGAGTACGGCAGAGCAAGAACGGGCGTACCCAGATATTCATTGGCGGCGGCACGTACTTTTACCAGCAGCTTTTCGGTGTGGGCGTTCATGGGGAAAGGCTTTTTAAAATATTTGTACATAACAGTTCCTCCTTTTCGGTTGTGTGCCGTGTTATGCATTCTTCTTGCCAACAGTATACCACCCGGCGCACAGGGGTGCAAGGCGAAAAGTGTTTTTTTCTGAAAGAACAGGAATTTTGCAAAGTGCCGGCGGTTTGTGAAAATTCGACTTGTTTTGTGCCGTTGTTTGTGGTACAATATCTTTTGTAATTTATCCGCCCGTGGCGAAGCTGGATATCGCAGCAGATTCCGATTCTGAAGGCCGGGGGTTCGAATCCCTCCGGGCGGGCCAAAACAAAGAAGCATCGACCAACGGTCGGTGCTTTTTTGCTTCCGTTCACGTGGGATTCGAACCCGAAAGGGTTTGTGCTGAGGATTGAAAAACTTTTGATACCATAGTATAATCAGTTCGATAAGCTTGAATTTGAGGGAGTACAAAATATGATTGTACCAATTAAAATAGAGTTTTTACCTTCATGCCTTGAAATTATGAAATTGAGCTATGAGAATACCGCTATAAAATTTGGTATGACGGAAGAAAATTGCCCATATCGAGGAAGAACCTGTTTGCCGTATCATGTGCTTGAGGATGAGTACAATGCTGGATGTATGATGTATGGATATAAGCAAAACGAAGCAATTATAGGATTTTTGTCATTGCGCAAAGAACAACAAATCATGCGTGTTAATGATATTGCAATACTTCCTGCATATCAGAATAAGGGATTCGGGAGCACTTTGATACAGTTTGCGATAGAACAAGCCAAAGCCCAAAATTGTGACAGAATCATTTTGGGGATGGTTTACGATAATGTACCATTGCGAAAATGGTATGAAAAGATGGGGTTTCGTACTATCAAGCTTAAAAAATACGAAAAAGTAAATTATCAAGTTGCTACAATGGAGTTATTACTCAGATAACTATCAAATCCCAATTCTCCCGACAAATCCTCTCCAAAGCATCGATCGCAAGATCGGTGCTTTTTATTTGTGCGTTAAAAGCTGCAAAAGCAGGATATTTGCGTGGGAAATACCGATGCAAAGCATCTTTGCGTGACATATCGGCGGCATTACGCTATACTTTTGAACAGGAGGTGACGAATATGCGTGATATAGGAAGGAACATTAAGCATCTCCGCGAGGAGAAACACCTTACACAGGATCAACTGGCGGAGAAGTTGTTCGTAACCAGGCAAACTGTTTCCAATTATGAAACAGGCCGTTCCCGACCGGATGTGGAAACGCTCACAAAGATTGCTGAAGTGCTGAATGTGGACGCCAATACTGTAATTTATGGTGCGGAGCCCACTTCCGAACAGCGTTTGGAGAGAAAAGCTCTCGTTGTCGCAATGGTGTTGACGATCGTATGGGGAGTCCTCTGGTTCACGTTAGAACCTGCGGCATCTGCATATAGGCGGGCATCGTATGATGCTATGCCGCTGATTATGGTTCGCATTTTTGTTTTGCCCAGTCTGCTGCTTGTGTTTGGCTGGACTTTGATGCAGAGCTTTCATGTTTTTCTCGGAGCCAGGCGGCTTGGAGGAGAGAAAAGCCGGTTATTCCGCAGAATCCTGTTGGCGGTATTGGTTATTTGGTTTCTTTTTCTGCTGCCGCCGGTGGTGGATATGCTGCGAATGGAGATCGTACGGTGGCAGTGGCTGCCAACCCACAATTTTTACTCCAGCAATGATTTTGAATTGACCGGGTTTTGGCGCCTTGTGGTTTGGAACCCCGTTTCCGCAAACCTTCTGTGGTATGTCCCAAAATATTGTATCCTCTTCCCGGTTTTAGGTGTTGCGCTTTGGCTCACCGGCTTTCCCGAGAGGAAAAAAGCCCCCGCTGCTTAAGCGAATTCTTTCTGTTTATCCGAACTCCACCAGGGTGTATTCCTGATGGAGTTTTTTGTTGAATTATTCCGCCCGCTATACGGTTTTATCACCCAATTCTTGACAAAAAACCTACCGTGTGTGATAATAACCACATAAGCAAACAGGAGTGTGTCTTACAATGAAAAAGTACCTTGCGATTCTTTTGGCCGTGTGCCTTTGCTTTTCCGTGCTGATGACCACCGGTTGTTCTTTTGTGGTCAAGTCCTTTCTGTCTTCCTATACGAACGACAGCGTTTCTTCCGTAGATCCCTGGGGAGAAGAGATCACCTTCAGCAGTATGCCGGAGTCCTCCAAACCCTATGGCCCCGTGGAATCGGAACAGGAAGAAAGCCGCGTGGAGAGTGTTCCCGAAGAACAAAGCTCTTCCAACGAGGAAACCATGTCCTCCCAGCAGGAATCTTCCTCGCAGGATAACCCCGGCACCGCGGTGACGGAAGAAAACATGAAATATGTCTTCTACAGCGATGAAGGCGGCTATGGAAAGTTCTATCGTTCCACCGGTTTCAGCGGCCCCTCTGGTGATGTGCTGCTGGACCGCAACGGCGACACAGCGTATTCCTTTATTGGCACCACCGAAGAACTGCTGGTGTATGCCAACGGTTTCTTCCTTTCCAAAGACGGTGATGTGTATTACCTAAAGACCGCCACCGGCTACACCGTGGCTTCCACCGAAACCCTGGGCGCCACTGGTTTCGGCATGGTGGAAGACACCACCAGCCACCGGGAATTTTTGGCCGACGGCTATGTGCTGGTGTACAAAACCGTGGAAAGCTACAACGGCGTGACCTACGAAGTGGGCATTCTGGGCACCAACGGCCAGTGGATCCTGCCGCTTTCCGGTGAACATCCCCTTGCGGGCAATGGCGTGGAGTGCGATGTGGAAACGCTGCTGGAAGACCTGAGATATCTGCAGCAGGGCTGCATTCTGGCACCGGTGGATGATATTGCCGGTTACGACTACGATGACGTGGTGTACAGCATTTCTTCCAACGAACTGCTGCTGTACAACACCAACGAGCGTGTGGGCAACATGGATTACATGCTGACCCAGATCGAGTTCGACGAAAACGGCATTAGCCGCGGCCTGTACGGCGACCGTATGTATGAATACCGTACCGACGGTTCGTTTAATACCTATATTGTAAAACCCGATGCCATTACCGGCAGCTGGGGCGACTACGGTTTCTATGTGGATGACAGCGGCGAGACCTATACCCTGGGCGGCGACGGCTGGGGCGCTGTGCTCTACACCCCGGATGAGATCATCTGCGATTACCAGGATGACCTGAACGTGGATGTGGTTTGCGGTGCTTACTGCGGCCAGGGCCAGTGGCTTATTTCCATCAAAAACCCCGAGGGCACGCTGTACTATGCCATGATCGACTACACCGGTGATTTCGTATTCGAACCCATCAAGACCGATGCCCAGTTTGTCATGCTGGAAGACAACATCGGTGTTTCCACCGGCAGCGACTACGCCAGCCAGGATGACGGCAAAAAGATCATCATTGACCGGGATGGCAATGTGCTGTACGAGAACGAATACTATAACGCCGATATCGAAGTGCGTAACGGCATTGTGCGCGAAGAAGAATTCAGCGCCTTTGGTTCCGGCGACGAACATTTCTATGCCCTGTATAAGTAAGAACAAGAAATCTCTTCCGCTTTGTGCGGAGGAGATTTTTTATTGCTTGCTTTTTGGGAGAAATGTGCTAAACTGAACGTAGACGACCCCGGGAGGTTTTTGCTATGGAATATGTACGCGATTTTGATAAAATAGAACAGCGGCTGCACCTGCTGCTGCAGAACGAACTGATGGACCGCTGCTGTGTGGCGGTGACCGCTCCGAAAGACCCGCTGCATCCCTACCGCAGCCAAAATGTGGGGGACGAGACCTGGTACATGGATGCGGAATGGATTGTGAAGCGCAATGTGGAGCGCCTGGAAAAAACTTACTTTGCCGGCGATGCCCTGCCGCACATTTTCCCCTACTTTGGCACCGGCGGCCACGCCAAGTATTTCAACGACGATATCTCGCTGAAGTACACCCCCGAGACCATTTGGATTGACCCGTACCTGGAAAACTGTGCCGATTTGAAACCGGCGGATTTGAGCAGCAGCCGGCATTTCAAGCGAGAAATGGATGTGCTGAAGTACCTGTGTGCCGAAAGCAACGGACGCTATTATGTGGCCATGCCGGATAACTGCGGCAGCTACGATGCCCTTGCCCAGCTTCGCGGCAACGAAGACCTGCTGATGGATTTTTACGATGAACCGGAAGCCGTGGAATACGCCGCCGGCCTGGTGGTGGACTGCCTGCGGGACTCCTGCCGGCAGATGTTTGATGTGGTGCGGGAGAATAACCACGGCGGTTCCACCCACAGCTGGATGAACCTGCACTCCACCGGCGGTGTGATGCAGCTGCAGTGCGATATGTCGGTGATGCTCTCGAACGATATTTTCAACCGGTTTATTATGAAGGAGCTGCGGGGATCTCTGGATTTTCTGACCAACGCTGCCTACCATGTGGATGGGCAGGAGCAGATCCGGCATCTGGATTCTCTGCTTTCTTTGGAAAAGCTGAACATGCTGCAGTGGACGCAGGTGGCCTCGCAGCCGCCGGTGACGGCGTTTATTCCCCAGCTGAAGAAAATTCAGGCAGCGGGGAAGGGCCTGGTGCTGGTGATCACACCGGATCAGATCAAGCCCCTGTTGGAAAATATTTCTTCCCGCGGTGTAATGTTGGTGGTGAACGGCGCAAAAAATCCGGAAGAAGCCGACGATATCGTGGCGATGGTGAACAAACTTACCCGTGAATAAAAAAATGACGGCAGAAGATATACTCTTCTGCCGTTTTTATTGTATTTTACCAGCCTTTGCCGGTGCCGTGGGTCTGGTTCACTTCCCAGTAAAAACCATTGAGGTGAGAAGCAAGGTAGTGCCAGCGCCGCAGGGCATCGTCGTCGGTCAGCCCGGCGGCTATGCGGGCAATTTTCCGGTTGGCGGCCGGTATTTTTTCCGGCTGCTCAAACAGCTGTGCCGCCTCGTAGAAGAAAGCCGCGGCGTCGTTTCCGCCCAGGCGCGGGGCCATTACATCCCGCACAAAATCCTCGGCGGCCGCGTTGGGGGCATCCGCAAAATACTCCAGCGCCAGGTAGTTGAATTCCGCCGTGGCGTGGAAGGTCGAGCTTTCGCCGAACATGGAAACACCGTTCAGTCCGGAGGCGTGGCTTAGCCGACACTGCTCGCGGATCTTATCTACGGCAAAGGAGGCACGGGGAGCGCCGCGCCACTGGGTGCCGGAGTGAGAACGCATCACATGGTTGAACTTCTGCAGGGCGGGGATCATTTCATCGCCGGTGTGCCAGCTGTTTTCGTTCAGCTGCTTGTCGCAGGTCCACTGCCAAAATACATTTTCCGGCATGGCGAACAGCTTCTGCAGGTCCTCGTCCGGTGTTTCCGTGCGGAACATGTTGTAGGCTTCGTCGTTGAAATGCTTGTAGGCTTCGCAAATCACCAGGGCATCCGGCTTGCGGCGCAGAATGGTATTCACCGCATCCGGGTAAATGCCGGCCATATCGGCGGCAGAAATGGTGCCGCTGCCCGCACCCCGGCGGGCCTTGCAGCGTTCGCACTGGCATACGCCGTTGTCACCGGCTTCAATCTGAATACCGCCCAGTTCCGGCAGTTCTTTGAAAAGCCAGTCCAGGGATTCCAGAATGTAATCGTGCAGTTCCGGGCTGGAAGGACAGCCCTGGGGTTCCGGTCGGTAGCCGTAGCGCCCGTCAAATTGCTTGATGAACGGCTCGCCGTTTTCCAGCTTGCCCACGCACTGGGGGTTCTTTTCAAAAAAGCGGTTAAGGGAGTAGGGGTGGTCGCCTTCGTAATAAATGCCGCCATAGGCAAACAGCCCGGCGATCATATAAATGCGCACGCCTTTTTCCATGGCATAGCGGCACAGCTGCCGCGCAGCTTCCACACCGCCGTGGCTTTCCCGCAGCATGCCGGCCATACCAACGGCATCCATTTTATGGGCGGCAGCAAAATCCACTGCCCGCTTGTAGTCCTGCAGGAACATCTCCGGCGCCTTGGCATAGGCGTTGGAAACACCGCAGTTCTGTGCGCCGTAGGCATGCAGTGTCCAGTTGGTGCTGTGGTCCCAGGACCAGAAAAAACGATGGGGAATTCCTTGGTTCATCATAGTGTTCATCCTTTGCTTTGTACAGGCAGAAAAGCCTGCAAAAACGCCCGGCTGAAGAACAGCCGGGCGCGGGTTTATCAGGCGGGGATCTTGGAATACGCTTCTTCGTGGAAGGTAACGGGATACTTGATCACCAGTTCTTCGTAGTAGGTGGCGTACTCGGCATTCACCAGAGAATTGGAAACTTCGGACATCCAGCGGGTCATGCCTTCGCCGCAGAACAGCATAACGTGGTAGCCGAACTCGGTCTTCACAATGGCGGTGTCGCCCACAACGCGGGCTTCGTCAAAGCACCAGGCATCGAATTCTTCCACCATCTGGCCCTGGTACACATTCTCGTACAGGCCGTAGGTGCCCATGGAACCGGAGTCCACGGAGTATTCGAAAGCCAGCAGGCCGAAAGCTTCTTCGGTCTTGTCACCGGCCAGATAAGTATCCAGAATGTTCTGGGCTTCTTCTTCGGTGTTCACCAGAACATGACGCACATTCACAGTGGCCTCGTCGTGGCGGTAGGCTTCGGTCTTCAGGGAGTACACAACGTAGTAGCCGTTGTTTTCGCCGTGCTGCACATAGGTGTCGTTCACCTTAGCGTCGAACAGCCACTCGCTCACTTCGTTATCGGCAATGTACTTATCGCCCACGGTCAGCAGGTTGGTGGGAATGGCATCCAGGGATTCCTGGGAAGCATCTTCCACGGTTTCCTTGGTGTAGTTTACAACCCAATCCAGGAATTCTTCGTTGGTCTTGCAGTCGGCCAGTTCGTTGGCCAGCTTTTCGGCTTCTTCCTTGCTCATCTTTTCAACGCTGGAAGTTTCGCCGTCCTTCTGGTACACCAGGGTGTAGCTGTAGTAGTCCACGCCCTGATACTTGAGCGGATCGGCCTTGTAAGCGGCTTCGATCTCTTCGGCAGTGGGAGCCAGATCCTGCAGCTTATGCTGGTAGTAGTTGGCGCTCAGGGTGGAGAATTCCAGCACGCGGCGCACGTCATCGGCGTTCAGGCCGCGGCCGAAGCTTTCGGGATCCACAGTCTTGGCCTTGCGGGCAATGATCTCCAGCTCTTCTTCGGAGAGGGTCATGCCGTCGGCCATGGCAGCTTCGTTCAGCATCAGGTACTGTGCAGCGTTCTCTTCGGCAACAGAGGCAAAGTAGTCAAACCAGGTCTGGGTGTTGGAATAGGACTGGCTCTTCAGAGAGACAGAGGGATTCAGACCCAGCAAAGACATGTACTCGCCGTACTGGTTGACATAGTTGAGGTAATTGTAGTTGATGAAGTAGCTGAACATGGCGCCGTCGATGGAGAGGTTCTCCGTTTCGGCAG
The DNA here is from genome assembly GCA_017547865.1 of Clostridia bacterium. Next base: position 8,441 of record JAFYOA010000011.1, on the reverse strand, counting down.
CCACAACGTTGCGCATTTTGGAGCCGTTGTTCATGGAGATCATGTTCCAGCCGGAGAATACGATGGCGCACACCAGAATGATGGCCACCACAGCAGTGCAGCTGCGCACAATCAGGCTGTTTCTCTTCTTTACGGCAGCTTCCTGCTGCGCTTTTACTTTCTTTTCCTTATTGATTTCGGCATTTGCCGCTTTGGTACGGGCACCTTTACCCAAGAAAATCAATCCTTTCTTTTGCGGATAGCAAAAACTGCCCCTGGGCAGTCATACGCCCCATATTATAGCATTTCTTTCGGAAGATAACAATATCTTAAATTGAAAAAATGGGCAGATTCCTGCGGTTTTTCCCCACTTTTTCGCCAAAAACCGCCGGTTTGTCTTCAGTATACAATTAAAATAAGGCGAATGTGTGTTTCTTTTCTGAATTTTGTGTGAAAAAACAGGGTGCCCGCAGGTACCCTGTTGTGAGAAAAATCATTCGAATTTCGGCTCCAGCCTGGGAGCAGCGATTTTGGCCAGAAGATACGATGCAAGACTGAGAAGGGTGACAATGCCAAAAAGAAGCTGCATGCCATCGAAGCTGAACGCACCGATCTGCAGGACGAAACCGCCCACGAGATCGACAAACCAGGTGCCAAGGGTAATGCTGAGCCACACCGTGAGGTTGGCGACGAGCGAGGAGAACGCAGTGAAGTTGCTGCGGTCTTCCGTTGGCATATTCAGGAACGTGAGGTTGCTGGAGATCACGTTTTGTCCCGCGCCGATGATATGCTGCAGCATGCGCAGCAGGGTATACAGCCACAGCACGTTGCTTGAGTTCAGGAACATATACATAACATAAGTGGGAGCGATCAGCAGGTAGGTGATGCTGAAGACATTGAGCCAGCCCAGCCGCCGGATGAGTTTTTGCCAAAAACCGGAGAAGAGCAGCACCACAATGGCGTAGCATACGTTGATGAGGTTGATTTGCAGGTATGTAGCGCCCACGGTGCTGAGCAAATAAGCATTGAGCACACCGCCGGGCAGGTTGACGATGATGACGTGCAGGCAGTAAAGAAGAATGGTGGCGATGAATTTTTTGTTTTTCAGCGGCAGGGTAATGATATTCGTCAGGCGCACCTTTTGGGTGGAAGGGTAGGGGTATTCCTTGGGCAGGCAAAGGAAGAAAACATCCAGCAGTGCAAAAATAAAGCCGATGTACCGCAGCCAGATGATCACTGTCATCTGGTGGGGGGTGCCTGCCAAAGCATCGGCCGCAATGCCGGCCATCACGGCTGCGCCGCAGCCCATCAGCGTGTTGGTGAACTGCTGCACCGAGAAGAACGAGGCACGCACGTTATCAGAGAGAAAGTTCAGGTGCCAATCGGTGTAGCCGGAGACGAACAGGAAGTTGATGGCGTTGCCCACAAACACAATAATGCCGAACCATATCAGCTTGGCGGTTTTATCGTGCACAAACATGGGCATAACCGTAAGGCCTACAATATTGATAAAGAAATACAGCACACGGGTGATGGCTAAAATCCACCGGCGCTTTTTAAAACGCCCCAGAATGGCGGGGGTAAACAGGGTGAGCAGGCTGGCAAGGTAAGGCAGCGCGGTTATGATGCCGATATCTGTAATGGCAATATCGTTGCCCAAAAGAAAACCGGTGTAAAAGGTGCCGCCGGTGATCCAGGCGGAGATATTGGCCATAATGCTTTCCAGCATCATGCAGCGGCGGCCCTTGGCCTCCGGGTTGCCTTTTTCAAAGAAAAGATGGTTCATTTCGGCGCCAACGCCGGTTAAAAAACGCGGTACGCGCATAAAGTGCCTCCTGCGGCGCGGTGCGCCTGCATATTCTGCGCATACTATAGCAAGAAAAAAAGCGCCCGTCAATAAGTGCTGAAAAAAGATTTTGCGAAAATTCAAATTGGCAGGCGCTGTTCCCCGATGCACCCGCCAAACAAATGAATTCTTCAAACCAACCCAACGCATCCGGTGTAGTCGATGCTTGAAAAAAGGTTAACGAAACTTTTACAGCTTACTTCTGTCGCGGTCACCTGATAAAAAACATATCAGGCTTCCCCGGCGACGTGTCAGCGGGTACTTCCCGCTGCTGCCTTAACTGTCCACTTTCCACTGTTCACTGTCCCCTGTGCCCCGGCGTGCTGGGCAGCGAGCCCAGATTGTTGCCCTCGTTTCCGTCCGGTAAAGAGCGCAGGTATTCGCTGCCGCTGCGCACGGCCACCGCCACCCCGCGAATTCCCCCGGCTTTTGCCAGTGCCACACCTTCTTCTTTGGAAAGCATGGTTCCATCCGCAAGTTCGTAGCCCTCTACCCGCCCGCCCCGGCGAATCAGCCGCGTAACCGATTGGGCATCGGCCCGGGGAACAGGGGTGACAAGATTGATATTGACCGGCAAACCGGTGTGCTGTTTCATGGTAAAATCTCCTTTTATCTTCCTATTTTGTGTTAGCTTTTGTAAAAGCGGTGAAAAATATAAGCAGTTGTTGCGCTTTTATTGATTTTTAACCGAGAGAATGCTATAATACCTTCGAAAAAGAATGCGCTGATACCAGCGATTTCGTAACAAAACCAGCCATGTACAGGAGGTTCATTATGGACGCAGCTTCCAAAAAAGAACTTTCGGTCCTTGCCGCCAACGTGCGTAAGGGCGTTATCGAAAGTGTATTCAATGCCAAATCCGGTCATCCGGGCGGCTCCCTTTCCTCCGCGGATATTTTCACTTATCTCTATTTCCGCGAGCTGAATATCGACCCCACCAATCCCAAGAATCCGGATCGTGACCGTTTTGTGCTTTCCAAAGGCCACTGTGCCCCTGGTTTGTATTCTGCTTTGGCGCTGCGCGGTTATTTCTCCACAGAAGAACTGAAGAGCCTGCGCCACATTGGTGCTATGCTGCAGGGCCACCCGGATATGAAGACCATTCCCGGTGTGGATATGAGCTCCGGCTCTCTGGGCCAGGGTATTTCCTGCGCCTGCGGTATGGCCGTGGCTGCCAAGCTGGATAAGAAAGATTACCGCGTATACACCCTGCTGGGCGACGGCGAATGCGAAGAAGGCCAGGTGTGGGAAGCCGCTATGTTTGCCGGCCACAAGAAGCTGGATAACCTCTGCGTGATCGTGGACTACAACGGCCTGCAGATCGACGGCCGCATCAGCGATGTTGCCGGCCCCGAACCGTTTGATAAGAAATTCGAAGCTTTCAATTTTGAAGTCATCACCATCGATGGCCACAACTTTGAAGAAATTGAAAAGGCGCTGCAGTTCGCCCGCACCGTAAAGGGCCGTCCCTGCGCCATCATTGCCAAAACCGTGAAGGGTAAGGGTGTTTCCTTTATGGAGAACGACCCCGAATGGCACGGCAAGGGCCCCAACAAGGAAGAATATGAAAAGGCAATGGCCGAGCTGAATGCCAAGCTCGCGGAACTGGAGGCGTAAACCATGGCTGAGATCGTAACAAAAGCAACACGCGAAAGCTTTGGCGAGGCCCTGCGCGACCTGGCCTACGAGAACCAGGATATCGTGGTTCTGGATGCGGACCTGGCCGCTTCCACCAAAACCAATATGTTTATGAAGGCACACCCCGACCGCTTCATTGATTGCGGTATTGCGGAAGCCAATATGATCAGCATCGCTGCCGGTCTGGCGGCCTGCGGCAAAATTCCTTTTGCTGCTTCCTTCGCTATGTTCTCTGCCGGCCGTGCTTTCGAGCAGGTGCGCAACTCTGTGGGCTATCCTCACCTCAATGTGAAGATCGTCGGCTCTCATGCCGGTATCTCCGTTGGTGAAGACGGCGCTACCCACCAGTGCTGCGAAGACATCGCCTTGATGCGTGCCATTCCCGGCATGGTGGTGCTGAACCCCGCCGACCACTACGAAATGAAGGCCGCCGTGAAAGCTGCCATTGAGTACGAAGGCCCCGTGTACATTCGTTTGGGCCGCCTGGCAGTGGAAAGCTGCAACAACAACGACGATTATAAGTTCGAGATCGGCAAGGGCGTGACCCTGCGGGACGGTATGGATGTCACCATCATCGCCACCGGCCTGATGGTTGGCGAAGCCGTGAAGGCTGTGAAGGAACTGGAAGCCGAAGGCATCGATGCCCGCCTGCTGGATATCCACACCATCAAGCCCATCGACCGCGAACTGGTGATTAAGGCTGCAAAAGAGACCGGCCGCATTGTGACCGTGGAAGAGCACAGCATTGTGGGCGGCCTGGGCGAGGCTGTTTCTACCGTTCTGTGCGAAGAGTGCCCCGTGCCGGTGAAGAAGATCGGCGTGAATGATGTGTTCGGTCACTCCGGCCCCGCCAAGGACCTGCTGAAGCAGTTTGGTCTCTCCGCGGAGAACATCGTGAAGGTTACGAAGGAATTTATTGGCAAGTAAGCGGGCAAAATTGCCGCAAATAACGAAAGCCTCCGGTTCATCCGGAGGCTTTTTTAAGTGAATAATGAATAATTGCAGCAGCGGCGGACAATGTCCGCGGATACGTCGCGGGAAAGCAGAGTGCGATTTTTTGGAAAGCGGCCGCGGCGGGAGATGGCTGTAAAAGTTTTGATCGAACTATTACAAAGTATCCCACGCAGTCGATCGCATCCGACGCAGTCGATGCTTGGCATCGGACCCTGCAGGGTGCCCATAAGTCAAGCGCGTGCTAATTTAAGCGGGCGACCAATGGTTGCCCCTACGGACACACTGTTAAAAATCTGCCGGTCTTCAATTCTTTTTCCCGCTGTACCCGGCGGAGTACTCCACCACGGTGTGCTCATTGGGAATACGTTCGGAAATGTACACGGTTACATTCTCGTATTCTGCCAACATGGCAGCCACCTGTGCGGAATCCGGATCGGCGGCAAACAGACGGACAAACAGTGTGTGGGCGACGGGGCCGGTGTCTTTTCCTCTTTGAACGGTGGCGTTAAAACGGAAACTAAGAGGGGAATCGTGCAGAGAATCCGCGAGTTTCTGCAGTTCTCTCTCTTGCCAGGCCACATACCCGGGAGAGCGTACGATGTAAATGCCCGCTACACGCCTGTCTTCAATGGAACGGAAAATAAAAATATCGCCGTAGGTTTCTTTCAGCAGGGCTTCGGCGGCTTCTTTGTCCGGCCCGGCCAGGTAGGTGCGGATGGCCTTGTCGGTGTTGGCTTCGGTGGAGCCGTAGATCCGCAGGTCTGTGTTTTTCAGCGTGCGGTACACATCGTAGCTGATGTAGTCTTTGGAATTGAGCTTCTCGCCGTCGCGGAGTACAGCCGCATCCCGTATTGTCATGGCGGCAATAAAAAGCACCAATACCGCCGGGATCAATAACCACAGTTTTCTTTTCATAGCGTTCACTTCCTTTGCTGTGCAGTAAGAAAGGTTTCCTTTTCGATTTCATTGTAGCATAAATAGCCAAAAAAACAATGAATAAATTATGAAAATTCTGCAAAATACCGGTTGGTGCAATAAAAGTTTACTTTTTGCGGCTGCGGGTGTTGCATTCTGCCGGCATAGTTGTATAATGAAACTGAGTTTCCGTGCCCCTGTGTTCCGGTGCGGAAAAATAATGAAAGCCGGTGTTGATTTTGCAGTTACTGAACACGAACCGAATTTTAAAGGGCCGTGCCCCCAGCGGAGAGATCCCCCCTGCCAAAACGATCTTCCGCGATGTTTTTAAAGTTGCCTGGCCTTCCATGCTGGAAATGTTCCTGGTGAGCATGGTGGGCTTTGTGGATACCGTCATGGTGAGCTCTGTGGGCGAAGCGGCCATTGCTGCCGTGGGCATTACCAACCAGCCCAAAATGATCGCCCTGTGTATTTTTATGTCCATTACCACGGCGGTTTCGGCACTGGTTGCCCGCCGCCGGGGCGAAGAAGACCGCGAAAGCGCCACCCAGGTGCTGCGTATGGCGCTGGCCATTTGCCTGGCTGTGGTTGTGGTCATCAGCGTGCTGTTTGTGGTGTTTGCAGAGCCCATTATGGTGCTTGCTGGTGCCGGTGAAGATATTCTGGCCGATGCCACCCTGTATTTTCAGATCGTTATCGGTGGTCTGGTGTTCAGCATTGTCACCATGATCATCAACGCCGCCCAGCGCGGCTGCGGCAATACCCGCATTTCCATGAAGACCAATGTGGTCTCCAACCTGGTGAATATGCTGTTCAACTACCTGCTCATCGGCGGTCAGTTCGGCTTCCCAAAGCTTGGCGTAGCCGGTGCAGCCTGGGCCACGGTCATCGGTACCGTGGTGGCCTGTGTGATGAGCGTGCGTTCTCTGTACAGCAAAAATACCTACATCCGCGGCAATGACCTGCTGAAATTCTCCAAAGGCGGCCTGTTTGACAAGCGTAACTTCCGCTCTATGATGGACGTGGCTTCCAGTGCCTTTGTGGAGCAGATCTTCCTGCGCATCGGTTTCTTCACCTTTGCACTTATTGTGGCAAAACTGGGCACCACTGCTCTGGCTGCCCATCAAATCGGCATGAATCTGCTGAGCCTCTCCTTCTCTTTGGGCGACGGTCTGCAGGTGGCTGCCATTGCTCTGGTGGGCCAGAGTTTGGGCCGGAGACGCCCGGATATGGGTCTGATTTACGGTGCAGCCTGCCAGCGCATCGGTTTGGCCTGTGCCGCGGCTCTTTCCACGGTATATGTGCTCTTTGGCCGGCAAATCTACATGCTCTTTGCCGATGACCCGGTGGTGCTGGATTACGGTGTGCTGATCACGTATTTCATCTGCCTTATTCTCTTCTTCCAAATCCCCCAGGTGATCTTCGGCGGCGCTCTCCGCGGCGCGGGAGACACCAAATACACCGCCTTTGTTTCTCTCATCAGTGTGGCCTGTGCCCGTCCGCTGCTCAGCTGGGTGCTGTGCTATCCTTTGGGCGTGGGGCTCATCGGTGCCTGGTGCGGCGTGTTCCTGGATCAGTTCCTGCGGTTCACCTTCTTCTGGCTGCGCTTTAAGAAAGGCGAATGGACGAAGATTCGGCTGTAAAATTGTATGCAAAAGGGCGGCTTCGGCTGCCCTTTTTCAAAGGAGAGAATGGTATGTATTTCCCGCAGGAAGCAAAGAAGGTTATGAACGAGCGGTTTGGCCGCGATACGCTGATTGCCCTGGCAACGGTGGAGGGCGATGTGCCCGCCGTGCGCGCAGTGAACGCTTATTACGAAGACGGCGCTTTTTATGTGGTGACCTACGGGCTTTCCAATAAAATGAAGCAGCTGCAGAAGAACCCGAATGTGGCTGTGTGCGGCGATTGGTTTACCGGCCGGGGCAGGGGAGAAGACCTGGGCCACGTGCTTGCACCGGAAAACGCCGCCATGATGGAAAAGCTGCGCACCGTGTTTGCGGCCTGGTACACGGGCGGCCATGTGAATGAAGCCGACCCGCAGACCCGCCTGCTGTGCATTCGCCTGACCACGGGCACGCTGTATTCTCATGGAACAAAATACGAGCTTGAGTTTGTGTGATTTTTCGAATAAAACATTGACAAATCCTGCCCTTCGTTCTATAATAAACTGTACATGCGCCGGGAAAGATGCGTTCTTCCCCCTGACAGAGAAACGGCTGTTCCTTCGGGTTCGCTGCAAGGCCGTGCAGGGTGGGGGTGGGCAGGCCGTCCCGTTTTATGGCGCCCGCGGCGAAGAGCGGCGGCGTTTTCCGCGTTAAGGAGCAAGAGAGGCGCAGCAATGCGCAATATGGGTGGTACCACGGATTTATTCGTCCCATAACCGGGATGGGTAAGTCTTTTTTTATTCATCCGAACATTTTGAAATTTTTTATTGATAGGAGTGCTGAAACTATGCAGTGGACTGGTCTTAACGAGCTGCGTGAGAAGTACCTTGCGTATTTTGAATCCAAGGGTCATCTTCGTCTGCCCAGCTTCCCCCTCATTCCCCGCGATGACAACAGCCTGTTGCTCATCAACTCCGGCATGGCGCCGATGAAAAAATACTTTACCGGTGAAGTGACCCCGCCCCGCAACCGCGTGGCCACCTGCCAGAAGTGCATCCGTACCCCCGATATCGAGAGCGTAGGCTTTACTGCCCGCCACGGTACTTTCTTTGAAATGCTGGGCAACTTCTCCTTCGGCGATTACTTCAAGCGCGAAGCCATCGCTTTCAGCTGGGAGTTCCTCACCGGCGTGCTGGAGATCCCCGCCGAACTGCTGCACATTTCTGTGTACGAAAACGACGACGAGGCCTACGATATCTGGACCAAGGAGATCGGCGTGGAGCCCTCTCACATGGTTCGTCTCGGCAAGGCCGATAACTTCTGGGAACATGGTTCCGGCCCCTGCGGCCCCTGCAGCGAGATCTACTTTGACCGCGGCGAAAAGTACGGCTGCGGCAAGCCGGATTGCGGCGTAGGCTGCGATTGCGACCGCTACATGGAAGTCTGGAACAACGTGTTCTCTCAGTTCAATAACGATGGCCACAACAACTACACCGAGCTGGCCC
>JAFYOA010000133.1 GCA_017547865.1 Clostridia bacterium | reverse complement strand
ATTTTGTTTATTTTATCATTTCCGCTGCATTCTTGCAACTGCTTTCATCCAAAAAGCCCTTGGTAAAGTACAAAAAAGCAGCTGCCGCATTTGCAACAGCTGCTTTCAACTTTTTATCAGGGCTCGCTCAGTGACTGCCCGGAAACATCGGGATCTTCCGAAGTATCCGGCGGTGTGTCGTTGATCTGCAGATTCACCGTATAGGAACCGACGACCCAACTGGTATCATTATTATGAATTTCAACCGTCACCGGAAGTTCCATTGTACCAAACACATTGTTGGTATTGGTCAGGTCCACAACGCAATAGAAAGAATTTGCGGTCAGACGGGTAATATCGGCAACTGGGCCAACCACCGATACCTTCAGCGATTCTGTTACAACATCCACATACTGATTGCTGGAAGCATTTTTAATGGTGATATGAGAAACATCGAAAGTGCCCTGGGTATATCCCTTCAGATCGACAGAAACCGTTGCAGTGGTACTGTCATCGATATTGCGGAAACCGGTCGGCAGCACAATATCCATCGGAACCGATGTGTGCGAAGTGGTAAAATCCGTAAAATCGATCACCGTTTCCAATGTCAAAGTTTCCAGATTTTCCAATGCAGCCTTGGTGCCGGCCACTTCAACGGTGGCAGGTGTCACCTTGATCCGGTCTTTTGGGAATGCAGCGGGCATGTTCAAAAACACAGGCTGTAATTCCAGCGTCTTACGGGCATATACGTTAAACCTTACATCCACCGTATCCAAAGAATACTTCAGGAAATCCCGGGCAATTTCCTTCCCCTCTTCATCTACGCAGGTCAAACCAGCCGTAAGTGTATGATTCTCGGAAAGAGGAGTACCCAGCACATAGTTAACATTTACCGCATGAATGCGATCCACAATGGAACGGGGGCCGGCAATGGTCACCGTATCGGCAGAAAGCAGAGGGGCATTCACATAGCAACCGGAAGCAACCTTATACTCACCGTTATTGGTCAGGCGGAATGTGGTCTCCACAGCTGTATCAGCCTTCACGGTCATGCTGGAAATCGTACAGCCAACCACTTCAAAGTCAGCCAGTTCATTGCCTTTTTTCTGAGCGGTTACCGCCAACTGGTACGTAGGCACGCCGCCGGCGGCATCCGGCATTACATTGGCATTCTGATCCAGTGTTGCCACGACCTGTACATCGTTGGCAGAAATACGGTTAATAATCACACTGCTGCCTTCCACACTGACCGTTGCAGTAGAATGACTCTTGGAGAAAACAGTCAATTCTCCCTCATCATCTGCCACCACCACCTCAATAGGTACGTTGTAGATCAGGCGAGTGCGGGTCTCAGTATTGCCAACAGCCATACCGACCCACATAATCAATGCACAAATCAGAGAAAAGAAAAATACAAAACGATTATTGAAAAACAAACTGCCAATATCAAGTTTCCACTTTTTGGGAGCGGTTTCGGCAGGAGCGGCAACCTGTTCTTCTGTATCAATGGGTTTCTTCGTTTCTGCCATGTTTCACCCTCCTCAACACAGAGAAAGCACTCTCCTTTTTATCGGAATCCTTTTCCTGGGGCAGCAAAAGGCTTTCCAGCCGGACGATCAGTGTATCCCGTGTATAATTACGTGTCAGCACACCGTTCAATGCAATGGAGATCTGCGCGGTTTCTTCCGATACCACGACAACCACGGCATCCGAGTTTTCACTCATGCCCAGCGCAGCACGATGACGGGTACCAAGATCGGCACTGATGGTATCGTTGCTGGTCAAAGGAAGAATACAGCCAGCCGCATACAGGCGATCACCGCGAATAATGGCGGCACCGTCGTGCAGAGGAGCTTTGTTGAAAAACACATTTCCCACCAACTGGCCGGTAATCGCTGCATCCACAATGGTGCCGGTCTCCGCAATTTCTCCCAGCTTGGTGTTGCGTTCAAAGACAATCAATGCACCCATACGCAGACGCTGCAGAGCATAAATGGCATTGGCAATCTCAGAAACAGCATGGCTGATCTGCGCGCGTTCCGCTTCATGCTCGTGAGAACCGGAAGACACCGCATTCACAAGAGACTTACTTACATTGCTCTTACCGAGCTGTTCCAGAACACGGCGAATTTCCGGCTGAAACACCACAAGCAGAGCTACAAAAGCAAACTGGAAAAAATAATCCAGCAAAGAATTCAGCACACCGAGTTCCAGATAATCCGAAATGATATACGCACCAAACAAAAGGGCAATGCCTTTGACCAACTGCACGGCACGGGTCTCGCGCACAAAACGAATCAACCCATATAACAGTAAAGTTACCAACAGAATATCGATGGCATCCAGTATTGAAAATTCCGAAAACGCCAGAAAAATCGTTCGCACTATGCTTTTAATCTCTTCCACGCGATCCACATCCTCCTTCTGGCACGATGAATACGGGTAAGTGCCCGTTATTCTTATTGTATCATGAATTCTCTATTTTGCAAGCAAAAGAAGCGATTTCGTGACGTACAATTTTCATTTACGAAATTCATGCCGGTTGACAAACTCCGTTACCAATATGGTCAATGCGTCCATATCCCGCACCGAAGAAAAGGCAGAAGGCGCCACACGCACCGTGCCCGTATCCAACGTACCGAAAGAGCGATGCGCCTGCGGAGCGCATTGCAGTCCGCATCGAACCGCAATTCCCCGCTCCGCCAGCCATGCACCGAGCTCTTCGCTGGGGGTATCCTCGATATTAAAAGACAATACCGGCGCCGCGAATTCCTCCCTCGGTTCAGGCGTATAGAGATTCACATGCGGTGTTTCCAGCAGACGTTTATACAGTCGCTTTACCAATTGCATTTCTCCACGATGGATTGCACCAGGCGTTTTTCTGCGAACAAAATTCAGGCCTGCATTCAGCGCTACAATGCCGGGCACATTCAGCGTACCGCTTTCAAAACGATCGGGCAGATGATCGGGCTGTTCCAACTGCCCCGAAAGACTGCCGGTACCGCCTTCGCAAAATGTGCGAAGCTTTTCACCATAGCAGGTAATCAAAAGCCCCGTCCCCATCGTTCCATACAAGCCTTTATGCCCCGCAGCACAAATGAAGTCGATGTTATCTGTCTTTAGTCGCAAAGGCAACACCCCGGCTGATTGTGCCGCATCTACACCAAAATAAGCACCATATATATGCGCCAGT
>JAFYOA010000132.1 GCA_017547865.1 Clostridia bacterium | reverse complement strand
TTTTATTTTGGCGGTTTAAGCATAGCATCCTATATTTTGAAATTATTTTTGACGGTGGGTGTCCAAAATACGGAATCTGAATCGTTACTATAGTTAAACCGGAACAGCGAACCGGATGTAGGAAAATTAAATCATGTGTACATAAAGGAGGCTTGTTATGATTCCCAACGATGTTCTTACCGAAGAATTATTACAGCAGGCAGCAGCTGAAATGGCTACGGCACTCATTGACAGCTTGCCACCTCCCGACGAATGTCAGCACAAGTTTTCTGATAGATTTGAAGAAAAGATGCAGGCGCTGCGCCATCCAAAGACCATCTGCATCATAAGTCCAGAATATATATCTAAATAGCAAAAACGGCGGTGATTTTTAAATCATCGCCGTTCAAATTATTGTTTCTTTTACAAACCGAATGAGAAATCTCCAGTAGTTTAACCATTCAATCATCATTCCTATGATTCAAACTTACGGAGAATCATTTACAATAGGAAGTCCCACTTTTAATACTTCCTCTACAAGCTGATGGATATGAATCAGTTCCTCATTAACAGTAACGAAGGAATACTTCGCCGATGTTCCAAACTCACCTGCAAGATTTAATGTTTGGGCAATAAGCATTCCAAATTCATGTATATGAGCATCATGAGGTAAATCACAATCTATCAGAAGCACACTTCCCATTTCACTTCCCGAGAAATCCGGATGTATATCTTGAGCAAAGACCTTAAAAAATTCGCTTACAGCCGTGGACGTCCTTTTTTCGATACTAATTATATTATCATTATTCAAAACGAACAAATCTATACCACAAATCGCCCTATAAAGCAAGCTACAAGAAAGTTTTAATGATGTTTTTAATGACAGCATCAAAATCGAGAATGCAAACATTACATCTGTAATGTTATCCAGTTTTGAATGCAGCTTCATAGAAAAATCTCTTAAATCCTTCGAAACATCTTCCCCAAGACTATTACCAATTTCTTTCTCTAAAACACTAATTAACGCACGCATAGAATTCATATCTATCTTACTGAAAAGTTTCGTAAAATTAGCATCCATGAGTGCTTTATATGCCTTACCATTTTTAAACGCCGATACAGCCGGCATTAGTTCCTCATCAGAAAGTAGAGTAATTGTGTCTTCGGAAATACTTACTTCTTTGTATAGAAAATAAGGATTCATTGAATCTGCCACTCCACTTGATTCTTTGGCAATGTCCGACAAACATAAATCCATAAATCGAGTAAGCGTTTTATGCCCCTGTTCAATCATTTTCCTTTCTTCTGGCGATAAATGTACTGGATTGAAGAAATGGGGAATGTCTATTTTTTCAATATTATCGTCAAGGAATACGAAACCATGAAATTCTGTATTACTATGCTTTGCCATATAGGCAAAGTCATTGCGAGAATCCGTAACTTTTTGCCCAATTTCTTTTGGCTCTACAACAACTGACATATCATGAATAAGTTTTCCTATTTTTTGTGCAACTTCATCTTTTTGCAGCCTTTTACATAATTTAAACACTTCTGTTCGAAAATTTGTGACCATCATTTCATCCCTTTATCAACAAGAAGTTTCTTATATGTTTCCCTTAATAGGTATACGTTGCTTCTCTAATTCACTTTTTACCTTCCGATCAACCATTTCCTGAACCTGATGCTCACCAACTAACTTAATAGTGTCAGTTGCTGTATATCGGCTGGAACTATACTGAACAGTACTTTCTAAAAGTTTATTAAGTGCATAATTAGGAATCAACCGTCTTGCATAGTACATGAATTTTTCAACCAGAAGTTTCTCGCCAGTGGAGTCTTTGAGAACAAACGGACTCCAACGTTCTGGATAATAACGACACAACGAAGCCAGCGCAAAGAGGCTGATATACATATTAAGTATTGTCGGAATCGTGATTAGCCTGCTATTTTTTACATGTCCAGCCCTCAAATATGGTTGTCCAGAATAAGCTTGTTTGCTAATGTCTGCACCTGTCAATTTATGTCGAAGTACAAAATATTCTCTACCTGTCTCGAATTCTTTAGCAGTGGTGATCCGCAAATATGATTTTTCAAAGCCTTCAACATTATTCAAAAGAGCAACCAAATCATCCCTATTGGATTCTGAATAATATATTTTTTCCGCCTTTCCATCTGGAGTATTAAAAATATCCAACATGGCAACACATCCAGTTTTTACATCATAACACTGTATAAAATCAGTGCTTATTTCGGCAACTGAATCCAAAAACTCTTTCAATTTCCAGTCTCCAAATCCTGTCAAGTCTGGAGTGAATCCCAAAGCTTTTGCTACTACATGAACACCACCATTTACAGGACTGAGAAATCTAATCTCCGTATCTGCTATGAAATTCATCTGCTCAGGAATGAAAATTTTCATTCCATGGTTATTAATCTTATTAATGCTACCGCTTAACAGATTGGCCATTCCGTAAAGGAGGTTTGTCGAACCATAGTATAGGAGCAAAGGCGAAATCTGAAGATTGGCATCTTTGGCTGCCTTGTAGTATTCATTTGCCTGTAAAAAAGACCCTGCAATACAATTTATGGTATCTTCATCTGCCATGTGTCCCTTTTTAGTAAAGTATCGCTTTATATTGGCCTCATATGTGAATTGCAGCAGTTCTCTCCAGAGATCATTTTCAGGATTTTCTGAAAAAATCGTAGGCATGGGATCCACCTCCTCATTTCTTATCTGTAAATTCCATTACATCATTAACATTACAGTTAAGTGCAATGCATATTTTGTAGATGTTCTCCATAGATACAAATTGGTTCTTTCCGAGCTCAACCAAAATATTAAAGCTAATTCGGGAAATCTCTTTTAAATCCGTTCGCTTCATTTTTTATCAATTAATATCTTCCAAAGCTTATCATACGATACGGGTATTTTTATTCTCCATTATATACTTCGCTTTAATGATACCACTACGCTTTCAAAATCACAAGATTATCTCACGAAATTGTGAGTTTTAAGTAAACATTTAGTATCCAGCATTATGTCCTTTATAAAGATATAGTATATCTTCAAAATTCTATGGAGAAAAAATAGTTCCAGCTAAAATGAGTGGCCGCTTAACTACTAAATAATCCAAAATACTGATGCCTGGGGAGCCTATCTGGCCCTCCGGGCATCGTTTACATTAGTGGCGGCGCTATACATAACTGCGGGAAATATGCAGTTTCTTCGCCACTTCCCGCTGGGGCAGCGGAGCGGAACCGGCCAGGCCATACCGCAGCACGATGATCTCTTTCTCCCTGTCTTCCAGAGAAGATACGATGAAGCGGTACAGCTTTTCCGTTTTGAATTTCAGATCCAGGTCTTCCACCGTGGTATCCTCCTGGGCAAGGATATCCATCAGCGTCAAAGCGTTGCCATCCTTATCCACATCGATAGGTTCGTTGATGGACACATCCTGTGCCGTCTTTTTGGCACTACGGAAAAACATCAGAATCTCGTTTTCCACGCACCGGGCGGCATAACTGGAAAGCCGGATGCCCTTGTTCATATCGAACGTATCCACCGCTTTGATAAGCCCCACCGTGCCGATGGAGATCAGGTCTTCCTGGTCGGCGGCGGTGCCGTAATATTTTTTTACAATATGGGCCACCAGCCGCAAGTTATGTTCAATGAGCTTTGTGCGGGCGGTACGGTCTCCCGCAGCCATGCGGCGCAGCTGCTCCTGCTCTTCTTTGGCAGAAAGCGATTTTGGAAACGAACCCGCACCGGAAACATGCAGCACAAAAAAGAGCAAACCGGAAAATTCCCGCAGCAACTGGAACAACATACAAATCCCTCCGTTTCATTTCCTTTTATTGTATGCGCCGCCGGCTTGCCACCTGCAAAAAAAGAAAAGCGGCTCCGCTGGGGAGTCGCTTTTCAAAAAACAACACAGGCAAGATCAATTTATTTTCCGCTGCAATGGCCGGAGCAGGACTTGGCATAGGGACATCCGATGCACTTCTGGCCTTTCTTTTTGGCCCGCACAACATAGCCCGCCGCCGCACACACAATCACCAGCAAAGCAGCAACGGCAATTACAGTTTCCATCGTTTTCTCCTTATACTTCAAAAGCAGAGTCCGGCTTCGCATTTTTACCGGAACGCACACACAGCCAGGCTGCAACGCCCACCAAAACAGCCACCGCTGCACCGCCGCCAATTGCGGCCGGAATATTCAGCGCCGCCGGGTCGGTCAGCAGCGTACCAATGGTATACACCAGGTAGCCCAGGGTATAGCCGGTGCCCATCTGCAGGGCAACGCCGCCCCAAAACCACTTGCGGTCGTTGATTTCCGAATGCATGGCGCCCAGCGCCGCAAAGCAGGGCGGGGTAAACAGGTTGAACATAAGATACGCCAAGGCTGCCGCTTTTGTAATGGCGAACACACCGGCCACTTCTACACCGGCACCTTCGGCCATTTCCAGCGCGTCAACATCAATAAGATTGGAGATACCATAGCAAACCGCCAGGGTTCCCACCACGTTTTCTTTGGCAATAAAGCCGGTCACCGCAGCGGCGGCCATCTGCCAGGCAGCCACACCAACAATGGGCACCAGCAAAACGGCGATGGGATGCGCGATCGTAGCCAGGATCGAGGTACTTTCCATGCCCTCTTCCACCAGCCGGAAGCTCCAGTTGAAGGACTGCATTACATACACAATGGTATTGCACAGCAGGATAACCGTACCGGCTTTTACAATATAAGACCAGCCGCGGGACAGCATGGACATTGCCGCACGCTTAAGAGAAGGCACCTTGTATTCCGGCAGTTCGATGATGAAGAAGGACGCGCGGATCTTATGCCCCGCGATCTTATTCACCAGCAGAGCGCCCAGCAGAATGATGAAGATACCAACAAAATACATCAGGGTACCCACCCAGGAAGCTTCGCCGAAGAACGCACCGGCGAACAGGCCGATGACCGGCAGCTTGGCGCCGCAGGGCATGAACGGTGCCAGCATAGCGGTGGCGCGGCGCTCACGCTCACTGCGAATGGTGCGGCAGGCCATAACACCGGGGATGGCACAGCCGGTACCGATGACAAAGGGAATAACAGATTTACCGGAGAGACCAACCTTTTTGAAGATGGGATCCAGCACCACGGTAGCGCGGGCCATGTAGCCACAATCTTCCAGCAGAGCAATGAGGAAATACATCACCATAACCAGCGGCAGGAAACCCACAACGGCACTGACACCGCCGATGATGCCTTCCACCAGCAGGGCCACCACGAATTCATGGCCGCCTTCCAGCTGCACAGCAACCCAATCCTTAAACCCGTCGATCAAAGTAACCAAACCGGGGATAACCGTTCCGTTTTCAAATTCATATCCTTCTGCAATCCAGGGACCAAGCCAAGCTTGCGAAACCTGAAACACCAGGAACATGATCAGCGCAAAGATAGGAAGACCGGCCACCGGGTTTGTAAGCACCGCATCGATCTTATCCTGCACGTTCTTTTCGTTTGTCTTTACGCTGCGGCGTTCCACGTCTTTTACAATCTGGTTTACAAACGCAAAACGCCGACGGTCGGCGGCCTCCGCCTCTGCTTTGCCGTTCAGCGGGGCATCGCCCTGGGTATACGGGGCTTTCTGCACGGTGCCTGCCAAAGAAACAGCAGCGTTCACCACATCCTGCAAACCGGCCGAAGAGGTGGAAATGGTTTCCACCACCGGGCAGCCCAGTTTTTCAGAAAGAACCGCGGTATCGATCAAAGTCTCCTTTTTCTCGTTGATATCCGTCTTATTCAGTGCCACCACCAGCGGAATCCCAAGTTCCATCAGCTGGGTGGTAAAAAACAGGCTGCGGCTCAAATTCGTGGCATCCACAATGTTGATGATCACATCCGGATGCTCGTTTTTCACGTAAGAACTGGTCACACTTTCATCGGATGTAAATGCAGATATGGAATACGCGCCGGGCAGGTCCACGGCGATCAGTTCACGGTCGCCTGCATACATCTTTTTAATCGCTGCTTCTTTTTTATCAACGGTAACGCCGGCCCAGTTGCCCACCTTCTCGTTGCGTCCGGTCAGGGCGTTGTACATGGTCGTTTTTCCGCTGTTCGGATTGCCCGCAAAAGCAATTCTCATGGTTGGTTCCTCCATCTTTCTCATCCCGCACCCGTTTGGTGCGGTTATCCTCAACTAACTCGAGATCAAAAACGAATGCCGGTTTTTCCGGCATCAAATTTTAATCGCATCGGCCAGCTGCTTATCAATGCTGTATCTGCTGTCTTTAATGGAAACAACACAGCCGCCCCAACGGTGCGCAATCACCGTAATGGGTTCGCCGCTGTAGCATCCCAAAGAAAACAGGAAGGAATTGAGATCCTCGTCGTTTGTTTTTACCTGCTGAACAATATATTCTTTGCCTTCTGTTGCGCTTCTCAGAGTCATACTTTTTTGCTCCTTTCGCTGCCGTTAGCATAGCCTAACTCTAACCTTTAAAAAATAGATTAGTATTAACTAACCCTGTATATCATACTCCAACTATGGCTTTTTGTCAACAGCTTTGCGGTAAAATTTTCCGGCTTTTTTGCAAAAAAGCACCCGGAAAACGCATCGCCGTCTTCCGGGTACTTTTCGCAGCATAATTATTCCGCCGTATAGGTCATGTACGGCTCACCGGTCATTTCCTTCCAGGTAAAGGTGCGGCCTTCCAGCGTTACATAGCTGTGGGGGCTGTCCTCCTTGGGGATGGAAACAGAGCCGGGATTGAGGTAGGTGTAGGTCTCGTGCTTGGTGCATTTCGGCACATGGGTGTGGCCGTGCAGAAGAATATCGCCGGCCTTCAGGGGAGGCAGAGCGTTTTCGTTGAAGTTGTGGCCGTGGGTCACAAACACCAGGGTCTTGTCCAGGGCAAGCAGGGCATAATCTGCCAGCACGGGGAACTCCAGCACCATCTGGTCTACTTCGCAATCGCAGTTACCGCGCACGCACAGAATTTCATCTTTGCGGGCGTTGAGCATCGCCAGCACCTGCTTGGGGGCGTATTCGTCCGGCAGGTCGTTGCGGGGGCCGTGGTACAGCACGTCACCCAGCAGCAGCAGGCGGTCGGCACCTTCGCGGTCGTAGGCATTCAGCAGTTCACGGCACCATTTGGCAGAACCATGAATATCGGAAGCGATCATCCATTTCATATCGTTCATCCTTTCGGGAATATAAATCTGCTTAAATTGTAGCATGTTCCCGGGGCATGGTCAACCAAAAAAGCCTTATTCCTTTAAAAACACAGTGAACACCGTAATATCGTCGTCGTGGCCGTCGGTTCGTTCCTTTTCGGCCCGCTCCACAATCTCGTCTGCCAGCCGGGCGGCATCGCTGCCCCGCCAGCCTTCCAAAAAGTCCGTCAGCCAGCCGGTACCGGAAGCCGTCACGCCGTCGCTCACCAGCACGGCGAAATCCCCCGCCTGCATCGGCTGGGAAATGCAGGGAAACTCCACCTGATGCAGAATTCCCACCGGTAGAGAAGCCAGCTGCGCCACCACCACTTCTTTTTCCGTGCAGAAAAACGTGGTGGGCGCCCCGGCCTTATACACCTGCGCTGCCCCGGTGAAAAGATCCACGCACAGCACATCCAGCGTAGCCAGAGACTCATCTCCGCTTTTGGCAATGAGAGCGGAATTAACGATCTGCGCCGCGCATTCAAACCCAATGCCCGCCTGCAGCAGGGTCTTCATCATGCCGGTGGCCATGGCGCCATCCACTGCAGCCCGGCCGCCGGTGCCCATTCCATCGCTGATCACCGCAATGTACCGGCCACGTCCATCGTAAAAGCCATCGGCGCAATCGCCGCACAGGCTGCCATGCCGGCAAATATGGCGGGAGGCCCCGCACTCCACGTGGTAACGGGGACGTTCACTGATTTGAAACAGGCAGCGGTTCTGCCCGGAGCTGACCACCGGCTGGGCAAAATTCCGCCCGCAGGCCCGGGAAAGATCCTGGGTCAATGCGGCGCGGTTCAGGCGCAGCCGGTAGGCGCGGCTTGTCTCCGCCTCCACCGTCATGCGGCCAAAGCGGTCCACCCGGCAGCTCACCTGGGTGGGCACCACTCCGTAGCTGCGCAGCACTTCGCTTACATTTTCAGCTGCTTCCGCATCAAAGCGTTCGTGGCGGTCAAATTCTTCTGCCATATCGCGCAGCAGTGCAGCCGAAACAGCAAATTGCTCTTCCACGGCATTTTTCACCTCCACCGCCCGCAGCTGGGCAGTTTCCCGGGTCAAAAATTCTTGAAAACGGGCATTCACCGCCTCACGCATATCGCCGGTGCGGGTACAGTGCTCCGCAAAATAGCTGCCGAAGTCCTCGTTTTTCACCCGGTTTTTCTCCCGCAGCACAGGGGTAAGGGCACAGAACGTTTCCTCGGTGCGGTCGCGGTTCTTTTCCCAGCAATAGCTGTGCAGACCGCAGCCGGCGCACACTTCCCCGGCGGCGCGGCGATACACGCTTTCAATATCCGGAGCAACCACCGCGGCCAGTTTGGCGGCAATCTCCTCCACGGTCTCGTGGACATTCTGCAGGGCATCGGCAGCGTAGTCCAGCTTCAGCACGGCGGTACGGCGCAGACCGGCGGTGGCCAGGCCGTCTTTTTTAGGAACAAACAGCGTTTCCAGCCGGCGGCTCACCGGCACAAGGGTGAAGATCACCCCGCCCAGGGCAGTCTCCAGCAAGTGAGAAACCACCGCACCCGGTGCACCCACCTGCAGCGAGCCCACGGAAGACGCCAACAGAAACGCCAGCGCCGCCGCGGCTTTTCCCATGGGCACAAAAGCCCCGGCCACCAGCCCGCCCAACCCGAAGGCGCCGGAGACCCGGGTAAGCCCACTACCGGAAAGCCCCAGCACCGCACCGGCGGCAATGCCCGCCACCGCACCGCCGGTGATCCCCCCTAAACGGGCGGCCAGCAGCACCAGCCAGCACAGCAGCACCCGGCCCAAAGAGATTTCCAGCACCGTCACATCCTCAAAGGCAAGAGAAAGCACCGAAAGATACACCGCAATGCAGGCAATCTCCCGGGCCTCCAGCGAGGAAATGCCCCGGCGGTTTGTGAAAAGCCCGCCGGCCCGCTGCAAAAAATACCCCGCCCCGGCCCCTAAAAAGGACTCGGCGGCGTACAGCACCAGGGTGGTGGAAAAAGCATTGCCAATGACCCCGGCGGCAAAACCGGTAAACGCCAGCGGCAAAAAGGTGACCACCGGCGCAAAGGCGGGGCTCACCACCAGGCGCTTAATATCGCCCAGCGCCCAGCGAAGACAGGCGGCGGCCGCCAGCGCGGCTATGTAGCGCACGGGCAAATACACCGGCGAGGGCAGCAGATACCCCAGCACGGCCCCGGCAGCGGCAGCGCCCAGCCCACGGCGGGGAACAGCGGCGCACACAGCCACCCCAAAGGGGGCGTACCGCCCAAACACCACCGCCCGGGCAGAGAACACCCCCGAGGCAAAGCTGACCACCCACAGCAGGGCGGTCTCAAAAGCGGGGCCGTACAGCCAGGAGAGCAGGCGGTCTTTCAGCCCAATGGGCGGCGCAGGGACCGGAGGCACGGTTTTTACAGACATAGCAAACACTTCTTTCTTCTGTTTTTGGCAAAATTATAGCCTGTACCACCGGCAGAAAAGCGCGCATTTTGCGTGGTGAAACGCCCCGCACCCCGCCGCAAAAGAGAGAAAAACCGAAAAATAGATTTAAACTTTGCACAATGTGTAAAATAAACGTGGAAAATTTACGCATACAGCCGCAAAAAAGCGCATAGGCAGCATGGCCTATGCGTGCAAAAAGAAAAGCCCCTGCGAAGAGGGGCTTTTGAAAGCTATGTTCAGTACAGAGAATCGCAAAGGACCAAATGGTAGGCACGCAGGCCATCAAAATCCTGCTGTGTATCCACAAAGTACAGCTCGTACAGCACTTCATTGGATTCCGACAGGCAGTTCCACACCTTGCCGCACGCGTTGGCGGCATCTTCCGGCTCACCGAAAAGACTGGTCAGGTACGCTTCCATATCTTCGCACAGAACAGACACCTGCAGCTGCCTGAATGTTCCGGCACGGTCCAGACTGCCGACCTGACCCGCGGCAGGATCGCCATAGAAATAGCACATTACTTTATAGTATTCACCCGCATCGTCTTTCACCATGGAAAGCCCCAGCACTTCCGGCTTTTTCATGCCGATCTCGCTGTACGAAAGCTGACCGGGATTTCCTTTCACGTCCTCCGCACCAATGGCTTCGGCAAACCCCGGCAATGTCATGCCGAACGTCACCTGCCCGGTGGGAAAGGCCGTGTCCACCTTCTTCTCTGCTCCGCAGCCGGCCAGGGCCAGCACCAGCAGCACACAAAGCACCGCACAAATCCACTTTTTCATAAAATCACTCCTCGCACAAAATTTCTTTGTTTTTACTTCGTTTTACGGTTTGCTGTTCACCGGAATCACCTTTTCTTCGCCGTTTTTTCGGTTCAGGTTTTCTTCATCTTCATTTTAGCATATTACCCCCCCGAGTCAACAATTCCTGCTGAAATCTATACATTTTTACGGCGTTTCCGCACAAAAAACGCCCTGCCCGGCGGTAAAGCCGAACAGGGCATTCTGCAATTTGGTTTATACTTCTTCCCAATAGCGGCGCAGGTTTTCCAGGCCAATGGTCACGCCCAGCACCGGGTCTTCCAGGCCTTCAAATTCCACCGTCAGGGCGGCATCGTAGCCGGTCTTCTTCAGGGCGGCCAGGCAGGCCTTCACCGGCACATCGCCGTGGCCCACAATGGCGCCGCGCAGCCAAGTGCCCGCTCTGCTCTGGAAATACCCGCGGCCGGGGTCCTGCATTTCGCGCTTGCGAATGTGGAAATCCTTGGCGTGGGCATGGAAGGCATAGGGAGCCACACGGCCCACCGCGGTGCGGGGGTCTTCATCGGCGCAGGTAAAGTTGCCAATATCCACCAGCAGGCCAAAGTTCTCGTGGTTCACGGCGTTCACCAGCTTTTCCACGCGGTCGCTGTCCTGGCTGAAGAACCCGTGGTTCTCCACCATGGTGCGAATGCCCTTGGTGGCAGCGTATTCGGTCACTTCGCGAACGGCATCGGCCAGCTGAGGCAGAAGGGCATCAAAGCTGCGGAACTTGCCTTCCTTCACACCGGCGGTGC
>JAFYOA010000131.1 GCA_017547865.1 Clostridia bacterium | reverse complement strand
GTGCTTTTCCAGCAGCACTGCCAGCAGAATAAACAGCGCAAACCCGCAGGAAAGGTACCGCCCGGCGCTGAGCAGCCAGGAAAGGGAATAGTTTGCCACAAAATAACAGAAAGCGAAGGCCAGCAGCCCCGGATGAAGCTTCTTCACCACAGCAGCGGCCAGCACCGCAAAAAACGCAAAGAACAGCAGGACTTCCGGCAGCCAGATGGCCCAGCCGATGGAATGATTCCAGTTATCGGCGGCGTATTCCAGCAGGTAGCGCACCACGCTGCCCACCCACATGCCGCCCTGGTGCCAGTGTTCCTGGTGGCGCACAAAGGCAAAGGGGTCGCCGTCTACCTTCCAGTTGAGCAGCAAATACACCCCCAGGCCCAGCAAAGGAGCAAGAACAGCGGAAATTTTCAACAGGAAAGCTTTGAAACGTGGAAACCATGGCTTTTCTTTTGAAAAGAGCTGCGTGCTTCGCAGCAATTCCACCCCGGCGGGAACCAGCACCAGCACACCGGTCATACGGGTCATGCCCGCAAGGATGCCCCAAAAGGCGTACCGCAGCCAGCGGTGTTCCAGTGCAGCGCTGCAGGCCGCGGCGGTGGTGAGCAGGAACAGGCCTTCGGTCATCACCGTGCCGAAGAAAAACGACCAGGGGAAGAAGGAAAGCAGCAGCACCGCGTGCTTGCCAACAGAATGCCCATAGAGCCGGGCGGCTATGCGGTATACATGGCTGCACCCCGCTGCATAGCATACCCACGAGACCAGCATGCCCGCCACGATGGTGTTCGGCACCAGCAGGCGCACGCCGCGCACCAGCCACACATACAGCGGGTAAAATACCAAAAACAGGTGCTGGCCGTTTTCCATGTAGCCGGCGTAGCCTTTTTCTACCAGCTGCACGTAGTGGGGGCTGTCCCAGCGGGTCAGGTACAGCAGCAGGTTTTCCAACGTAAAAACGCCGTAGTGCATGGCCACGCAGGCCACCGCCGCCAGAAAAAGCCCCAGCCGCAGTGCCAGCGCGCCAAAAAACACGCGGCGTTCGGTTTTTATGGTTTCGGTTGGCTGAACCCGGGTGTGTTCCGGTGTATTTCCGGCAAAGGCCGGCAGCGCGGCGCCGCCATAGGCAAGGCACCGCAAAGCAATGAGGGCAAACACCAGCAAAACCGCCGGTGTTACCAAAATTTCAGCCAACATCATTTATTCAGCTGCAGTTTTTCCAGCAGCGCAGCCAAATCTTCTTCGCCGTAGAATTCAATCTGCAGCGTACCTTTTTTGCCTTTTTCCGCCACTTTCACCTTGCGGCCCAGGTAGTCTTTCAGCGCGATCTGCACTTCATCGTAATACGGGGCGCGGCGGGGCGGGTACTTTTCGGCTTCTTTTTCTTCTTTGGCAGCCAGGCGGGCCATGCGTTCCAGGTCACGCACGGTCAAATCATGCAGGATCACCTGCTTGGCGGCGTCGATCATAGCCTCTTCATCCGGGAAGCTGAGCAGGGTGCGGGCGTGGCCGGTGGTCAGCAGACCTTCAGAAAGCATATCCCGCACTTCTTCCGGCAGCTTGAGCAGGCGCAGGGCATTGGCCACCACAGGGCGGCTTTTGCCCACAGATTTTGCCACGTCTTCCTGGGTAAAGTCGTAGTGTTCCATCAAAGACTGGTAGCCCAGGGCTTCTTCAAGGGGAGACAGGTCTTCGCGCTGCAGGTTTTCGATGAGAGCCAGCTCCATCACTTCCTGCTCCGTCATTTCGCGGATGACCGCGGGCACTTCGCGCAGGCCGGCGATGCGGGCGGCACGCCAGCGGCGTTCACCGGCAACGATCTGGTAACCGCCATCCGGGAAAGGCCGCAGAAGGATGGGCTGCAGAATGCCGTGGGCGGCAATGGAATCCGCCAGCTCCTGCAGGGCTTCTTCGTTGAACTCGTGCCGGGGCTGAGCACGGTTGGGCTCGATATCATTGATGGAAATGGTAACGGCTTCGTTGCCGTTTTCCGAGGAATTTTCAGCAAAGATCAGATCCAGTCCCTTGCCGAGACCACGCTGCTTTTTCATACAATATCTCCTTATCGGTTCGCTTTGATGACTTCTTCGGCCAGGCTGTTGTAAGCGCCGGCGCCTTTGGAACTTTTATCGTAATACTGCACCGGCTGGCCAAAGCTGGGCGCTTCGGAAAGACGGACGGTGCGGGGAATAACGGTGTGGTATACTTTTTTGGGGAAATAGCGCTTGATTTCATGCACCACCTGGTGGGTAAGGTTCAGGCGGCCATCGTACATGGTGAGCAGCACACCTTCAATTTCCAGCAGAGGATTGGAAGTGCGGCGCACACGGCGCACGGTGTTCATCAGCTGAGAAAGACCTTCCAGGGCGTAATATTCGCACTGAATGGGAATGAGAATGGTATCGGCTGCGGTAAGGGCATTGGTGGTGATCAGCCCCAGAGACGGGGGACAGTCGATGAGAATGAAATCGTAGTTATCCAAAACAGGGGCCAGAGCCTTTTTCAGAATGGCCTCTCGGCTTTCTTTCTGGATCAGTTCGATCTCTGCGGCAGCAAGATCAATGCCGGAAGGGAGAACATCCAGGCTGATGAAAGCGGTTTTGCAAATGGTATCGGCTGCGGTGGATTCCCCCAGCAGCACTTCGAATACCGTGGATTTAAGGCTGCGGCGGTCGATGCCGACACCGCTGGTGGCATTGCCCTGGGGATCGATATCCACCAAAAGGGTACGCTTGCCCTTTGCGCCCAAGGCGGCAGCCAGACTAACGGCGGTGGTTGTTTTGCCAACGCCGCCTTTTTGGTTGGCAATGGCGATGGTTTTTGCCATGTGATCATCTCCTCTTCAACGGAATCATATCAAAAGTAATGAATAGTGAATGATGAATAATTATGGT
This sequence comes from Clostridia bacterium, assembly GCA_017547865.1. Next base: position 1,046 of record JAFYOA010000131.1, on the reverse strand, counting down.
GCGCCTGCAGCGGCGGGCAGTGCCCGCACCCACGTCGCAGTGGAAACTGCCGAAAATCGGCAGCGATTTTTTACGAGTATACATATTATAACACGAAACACACCCCAACAAAAGCCCATCCGCGCTATTTTAAAGCAAAAATGTTCCACGTGAAACAGAAAGAGGGTACATCTCTTTCAATTTGTTCCACGTGAAACAAAACACAGGCTTTTCGCCGGGAGAAAAATATGGTACAATAGAGAAAACGATTCAAAGGAGAATCTCCATGGATATAAAAACCTCTCTGATTTCTGCCGCTGCGGGTTTTGATATTGCACTTGCCCCCGCGCAGGCAGAACAGTTCAATACGTACGCCGATTTGCTGGTGGAATGGAACAAGGTGATGAACCTGACCGCCATTACGGAGCCGGAAGAGATCGTGATGAAGCATTTTGTGGATTCGCTGCTGCTGTTCAAGGCGTATGATGTGCCGGAAAACGCCACGCTGATCGACGTGGGCACCGGTGCGGGGTTCCCCGGTTTGCCGGTGAAGATTTTCCGGCCCGATGTGCGGGTGACCTTGCTGGACAGCCTGCAGAAGCGGCTGAACTTTTTGGAAGCCGTGAGCAATGCAACCCAGTGCGAAACAAAACGGATTCATGCCCGCGCGGAAGACGCCGGCCGGGAACCTGCCCTGCGGGAAAGCTATGACATTGCCTGTGCCCGTGCTGTGGCCGCCATGCCGAACCTGTGCGAATACTGCCTGCCTTTTGTAAAGAAAGGCGGGGTGTTCATTGCCATGAAAGGACCGGGACTGGATGAAGAGCTGGCTGCTGCCGAACGCGCACTGCGTATTTTGGGCGGCAAGCTGGAAAGCACCCACAGCTTTACTCTGCCGGATGGCAGCGAACGGAAGATCGCGGTGATCCGCAAAACAAAGCCGACCCCGCCGAATTACCCCCGCCCGGCGGCAAAAATGAAAAAGCAGCCCTGGTAAAAGAATAATTTGAAAGCCGACGGTGAAGAGCCGCCGGCTTTTTTTTGTGGGCAACGCCCGCGATAAACGT
>JAFYOA010000130.1 GCA_017547865.1 Clostridia bacterium | reverse complement strand
TGCTGGCTTGGCAAAAACATTGGCGGCACCATGGGTACGCCCTATGAAGGTGCCCAGCAGCTCAACCATATCACCGGCTACAATTCCCCAAAAGGTGAACCCCTGCCCAACGATGACCTGGACCTGCAGCTGGTGTGGCTGGATGCCGTGGAACGCTTCGGCATTGAGGCCATTAACGAGCGCCTGCTGGGCGAATGGTGGCTGCGTTTTGTTACCCCCCACTGGAACGAATACGGTATCGGCAAGGTGAATATGCGCGCCGGCCTGTTGCCGCCCCTCTCCGGTGAGTACAGAAACCCCTGGAAACACTCCAACGGTGCGTGGATCCGCACGGAAATTTGGGCCGGGTTGATGCCTGCTGCCCCCAACACCGCCGTTCGCTATGCTTACTACGATGCCAGCGTGGACCACGGTATGGGTGAAGGCACGTTAGCCGCCATTTTTGTGGAAGCCATGGAAAGCGCCGCCTATGTGATCGATGATCTGAATACGCTGATCGAGATCGGTCTGTCGAAAATTCCGGAAGACTGCTATGTAGCCCGCAGCGTGCGCAAAGCCATGGAATGCTACGCCAGTGGTATGCCCTGGGAAGAAGCCCGGGAGCAGGTGCGCCTGGTAAGTGAGGAGCTGGGATGGTTTATGGCCCCGGCCAACGTGGGGTATGTGATCATCGGCCTGCTGTACGGCGAAGGCGATTTTAAGAAGAGTATGTGCATTGCCATTGGTTGCGGCGACGATACGGACTGCACCGGTGCCACCCTCGGCTCTCTGCTGGGTATTATGCACGGCACCGCCATCATTCCCAAAGACTGGCAGGAATACATTGGCGACAACATTGTAACCATCAGCATTAACATGGGCGACAACTGGAAGCTGCGCCCCTTGAAAACCTGTACCCAGCTGACCGACCGGGTGATGGCCGCCGCCCAGGAAGCTGCCCGCCGCGGCGGTGTGATCATTCACGATGGCCCCAATGCCTGGGACGAGGAAGATCTGGCAGCGTTCCGCGGACGTGATTTTGTGGACAGCATGCTGAAGGTTTCCCCCTATTCTTACCGTGGAACCTACGAGGCTTCCTCCTGGCTGCTGGAGCTGGACCGCGAACCGGATATTGCCCCGGGCCAGAGCATCAACGTGAAGATCACCATGTTCAATGTAGTGAGTATTCAGCAGAGCTACAGAGTGCGCTGGATTTTGCCGGAAGGCTGGCAGGTGGAGGGCGCAAAGCATTTCACCACCTACACAAATCCCACCCTGCGCTACAACCGCGACAGTACCCCGGATACCTACCGGGAGGCTTATGCCGAATTCACCATTACCGCGCCGGAAAATGTTGAACCCCTGAACCGCCTGGTGGCGGAAGTGGTGCAGAACGGTCACCCCAACGTGGCGTATATTCCTGTTGTTCTGCTGGGCTGATACCTCCTTCCGCAGCAAACAGTATAATAAAGATTAATCAAAGCGCCGATGCGTCTGCGGATCGGCGCTTTTTTCTTTGGGACAGCGTGATTTTGCTGTTTACTTTTTGCAGGTAAAGTGATATAGTGAGAGAAAACAGGCCCCCCGCCACCGGGGCGGCCGGAAATACGCACAAAGGAGCGCGTTGTATGACAAGAAAAGAACAGTTTTTGAAAATAACCGCTGCCATGACTCCCTGCGAAAAAGCCGCAGAAAAGTACGCAGCACACCTGGAAGAACTTTTTGATGTTCTGGTGTCTGAAAAAATCGGTGAAGAATTTGCCGCTGCCGTAAAAAATGAGGATTATGCCGAAGCAGTTCGCCTTTGTGCCGCCCATTACCGCAGCAAGCAATCGAATTTTGCCCTGGACAGACTGGGCCACGACCCGGAGAAGAACAAGGACTTTGATACCACCGCCGCCGACAAGGCTGTGGATGGCTACATGCGGGAAGTCAATGTGGACTGGCATTTCCCGGACGGCGACATCGACTTCCTGTTTGATGCCACCGCGGTTAATCCCCCTGTGAACAACGAATGGGTATGGCAGCTGAACCGCCATTCTTACTGGTACCCCATGCTGGAGGCATACCAGGTGACCGGCGATGAAAAATACGCCGCCGCCTTTGCCCGCCAGATGACCAAATGGGTTGCCCAGACCGAATTGCCGGAAAACTGGAACGGCCCCCTGAGCGCCTGGCGTACCATTGAATGCGGTATCCGCCTGATGGGTTCCTGGGCTGTGGCTTTCAACGGTTTCCGCACCTCTCCCTCCCTTTCCGATGTTCAGCTGCTGTTGATGATCGCTTCCATGCACCGGCAGTCTGTTCACCTGGTACAGCACCCCCGCACCGGCAACTGGCTGATGATGGAATCCACCGGCGTGTTTACCTTCTCTCTTCTGTTCAATGAACTGGTCGATTCTCAGAAGAACCGCGAGATCGCTTCCAACCGCCTGCTGGAAGAAATGGAAAAACAGATTTTGCCCGATGGCATGCACGATGAACTTTCTCCCGACTACCAAAGCGTGGTGCTGAACTGTGCCGCCAACTTCTACAGCCTGGCCCAGTCCTTTGGTCTGGCCGATGAGCTGCCGCCCCGTTTTGCCCAGCTAATCGAGAAAACCATCGAGTGCGCCCTGTGGCTCTCCGCACCCGGCTTTACCCAGCCCCGCACCAATGATACCTACACCATTCCCACCGCCCGCTTTGCCAACCATGGTGAAAAGCTGTTCGGACCCCGGCCGGAATACAGATATGTGACCACCGAACGTGCCGAAGGCCACCCGCCGGTGGGCGAAAGTGCCTCCAAACTGCTGCCCTGGGCCGGTTTTGCTGTAATGCGCAGCGGCTGGGATGCCGATGCCACCTATCTTTGCTTTGATGTGGGTGCCCTGGGCATGGGTCACATGCACCAGGATAAGCTGAACATCAACATCTACAAGGGCGACCAGGAACTGATTTTTGACGACGGCGGCGGACAGTACGATATTTCCGACGCCCGCAACTATGCGCTCTCCGGCTACGGCCACAACGTGGCGATGGTGGACGGCATGGCGCAGCACCGCAAGACGCCCCTGCGACTGCAGGAACCCGTGGATGCCGGTTGGGTTTGCACCCCGGAATTTGACTACGCCGTGGGCGAATACGACGAGACCTTCAGCTTTGGCTTCAGCGATGAGATGACAAAACCCGCCGTGCACAAGCGTGAAGTCCGCTTCTGCAAGCCCGGCTTCTACTGTGTGAAAGACACCCTCTCTTCTGCCGACGGTGCCTGCCACGATTACAGCCTCCTCTTCCACCTGGATACGGACAAGCTGTATGACGTTCCCGGATACAAGAACGCGCTGATCACCAAATTCGGCAAGAAGTACGAAATGCTGATGATCCCGCTGGACGAACAGGAAGACAGCGTGCAGGTGGAGCAGACTTACGGCCAGACCGAACCCCTGGTACAGGGCTGGTACAACGGCCGCAACGAAAGCTATCTCCATAAGGCTGTTGCCGTGACCCGTGGTGTAAAGCAGGTGGAAAGCTGCACATTCACCACCCTGTTCTTCCCCGTGGAGGCCGGCGCCGCCCTGCCCGAAGTAACCAGAAACCCCGACAACACCGTGACAGTGGTGTTTGAAGGCAAGGAATACAACTTCTCTTTGGATGCAT
>JAFYOA010000129.1 GCA_017547865.1 Clostridia bacterium | reverse complement strand
GGCTGAGCACAAAGAATCACCTGCCGGCCATTATCGGCATGGTTTCCACAGCGGTGTGCCTGGTGGTTTTCGGGCGCGATATTTTCCTCATTCCTTCCATGGCACTCATCGCGGTACTGCTCACTGTTTCCCGCAAAACAGGAAGGAGGGAAGCGAATGCCTGAACTTCATTCCGTGTGGATCGTGGTGGTGGCGGCCATAGTTACGGCGGCTACCCGGTTTTTGCCTTTCCTTATTTTTGGTGAAAATCGTCCCACCCCGGCCATTATCACCTACCTGGGTACGGTGCTGCCCTATGCCATCATCGGCATGCTGGTCATTTACTGCATGAAAGACGTGAATTTCCTTGCTGCACCCTTTGGTGCCCCGGAACTCATCGGCTGCGCGGTGGTGGCTCTGCTGCATGTGTGGCGGCGCAATTCTCTTCTCAGCATTGGTGCCGGCACGGTGGTGTACATGGTGCTAGTGCAAACGATTTTTTGAATTTACAGCCGCCTGCGGGCGGCTTTTTCTTTTGCATTGACTTTCTTCTTTCGGGTAGCTATAATACAGGCAGAAAGGGTACGAGCGTAACACCCGGCACTTCCCGAAAACACACGAAAGAAGGAACCGATATGTATCTGATCTCTCCGGATAAAAAGCAATTCAAAGCCAACCTCCACAGTCACACCACCCGTTCCGATGGTAAACTGACCCCGGAGGAAATGAAGCAGGCCTACAAAGAAAACGGCTACAGCGTGCTGGCCATTACCGACCACGAAAACCCTGCCGACCATACCGGAATGAGCGAAGAAGATTTTCTGCTGCTGACCGGCTATGAGGCGTATATTCGTCCGGATCCGGACTGCACCTACAATGCTTTTGCACCGGAAGTGCATTTGAACCTGTTTGCGAAAGACCCTCACAACACCGCGGTGGTGTGCTATAACCCCTGGTGCTGCAAGTATATTCCCGAAGAACAGCACGATGCTTTGCAAAAAGTGGGCAGCCAGCGCCGCCGCGAATACACCGTGGAATACATCAACGAATTTATTCGCACTGCCAACGAAAACGGCTACCTGGTGGGCTACAACCACCCGGTATGGTCGATGGAAAGCGAAGAGCGGATTCTGGCCTACGAGGGCTGCTTCAGCCTGGAACTGGTGAACGGCAGCAGCAACGTGAGCAACCAGATGGAATACAACGGCCCCCTGTACGATAAACTGCTGCGCAGCGGCAAACGGATATTCGTTCACGGTGCCGACGATAACCATAACCATCATCCCTTCGGTACCGCCGGCTGTGATTCCTTTGGCGGCGCTACCATGATTTTGGCGGACGAGCTGACCTACGATGCCGTTTACACCGCCATGGAGAAAGGTGATATGTACTGCACCATGGGGCCGGAGATCCATTCCGTTTCCTTCGATGGCGAGACCGTGCATGTGGAATGTTCCCCGGTCAAGTCCATCGTGTGCCACGTGGGCAGCAAGTCTCCTTCTCACGCTTTGGCAGAAGAAGGGGAGACCATCACCTCGGCTGACCTGAAAATCAATCCCAACGCCCGGTATGTGCGCATTTCCATTAAAGATGAGCAGGGCCGCTATGCGGATACCCGCGGGTATTTCCGTGATGAACTTGGCCTGCCGCCGCTGGAGTAAACAAAATGAACAGCGTTTTTCGATTCACAAACGAAGCCTCTATTCTTGCGCCGGAACATCTGGCTGTTTCCGGCAATCGTGTCAACGTGCGCACGCCCTATAACTCGGCTACAATGCTGGAAGCACTGCAGGCGCCGCCGTATGCCAATACCGATTTTTGGTGCGAGGTGAAAATCGGCGGAGAATCGGTGCCCGGCTGCGAATACACCTGGCAGGTGAACCTGCTGGAACGCAGGGGACAGGCGGCGAACTTTTCCGTCGTCTGCCGTACGGCCATTCCTCCGTATAAAAATGCTGTGGTGCAGGCCATTACAGTGAAAAATACCTGCGGACACGATCTTGATCTTCCGTTTGAATTCTGGTACCGCGGCTGCACGGAATATGTACAGGACTGGGTGTTTTCGCCCCCGGCGGCCACCTGCCGTGCCCCGCTGCACACCGAAAACACCGGCCGCGTGCTGACAGCCTTTGGCCCCGGTGATGCCGCTTTTGCTGTGACCTGCTCGGAAGAAATGGAGCATTTTGCGCTGGCGGGTATTTGGAAGACCCGCATCGTTCTCCCTGCCGGGGAAAGCCGGACGGTTTATTTTTCCGTTCATTCCGGCTGTGTGCAGACCGTGCGGGAGG
>JAFYOA010000010.1 GCA_017547865.1 Clostridia bacterium | reverse complement strand
GACCATTATCATTATAGACCAGTTTTCCGCTGTTTTCAACCAAAAACATAATTCTCTATAAAGAAAAAAGCGGCCATACACCAGGTACAGCCGCTCGGGTCATCAGTCGATGTTCTTTTTCACTTCAGCCTGAATCACAGGATCGAAGGAAAGCATGGGTTCCACGTTTTCGCCCTTGATATTGCGTGCCACGTAGTTGTTGGTGATCTTCATCACCAGCGGGGCCAGCGCCACCACACCGATCAGGTTGGGGATCATCATCAAGCCGTTGAAGGTATCGGAAATATCCCAGGCCAGAGAAGAAGTCATCACCGCGCCGGAGACGATCATCAGGACGAAGATCACCTTATAAACCTTCACACCCTTATTGCCGAAGAGATACTCCACCGCCTTGGTGCCATACTGAGACCAGCCCAGCACCGTGGTAAAAGCAAACAGCAGCATAGCAACGGCCACAAACATTTCACCCACAGGGCCAAATGCGTTGCCAAACGCCTGCGAAATCAGTGTAGCGTCGTTCACGCCTTCTTTGGCCAGGCCGGTTTCCAAATCGATGTAACCGGAGGAAAGCACGACCACAGCGGTCATGGTGCACACCACAAAGGTATCGAAGAACACTTCGAAGATGCCCCACATGCCCTGCTTTACGGGCTCTTTTACGTTGGAAGAAGAATGCACCATAACGGAAGAACCGAGACCGGCCTCGTTGGAGAACACACCGCGCTTGCAGCCCTGGGTGATCACCTGGCTGATGGCCACACCGGCAGCACCGCCGGCCACGGCCTCCACACCAAAGGCAAAACGGAAAATGGAGGCAAACACGGCGCCGATGGTATCGATGTGCATAAAGAAAACAGTCAGGCAGCCCAGTACGTACAACACCGCCATAAACGGCACCACACGCTCGGCCACGGCAGCAATGCGCTGCAAACCGCCGATGATGATGAGCGCGCCCACAATCATCAAGCCAATGCCGATAAGCCAGGAGGTCACCGGAACACCGGCCAGCAGACCAAAGTCAACATTCTTGAGGAATGCAGATTCGATGTTCAGGGTGATCTTGTTCACCTGGCCCATGTTGCCAATGCCGAAAGATGCCAGAATGGCAAAGATGGCAAACAGCACCGCCAGCACAGAACCGGGAGCCTTGCAATACTTATACTTGCCCAGGCCGTCTTTGAGGTAATACATGGCGCCGCCGGACCATTCGCCGTCTGTGTTGCGGCGGCGGTAGTAAATGCCCAGCACGTTTTCGGAGAAGTTGGTCATCATACCAAAGAATGCTGCCACCCACATCCAGAACACAGCGCCGGGGCCGCCGATGACGATGGCCGCAGAGACACCGGCGATGTTGCCGGTACCAATGGTGGCTGCCAAAGCCGTGCACAGAGCCTGGAACTGGGAGATCGTCTTTTTATCCGTCTTTTTGGTGGCTGCGCTGTCTTTCGCAAATACAGAGCCGATGGTGGTCTTCCACCAGTGTGCCACGTGGGTGATTTGGAACACCTTTGTGCAGATGGTAAGCAGAATACCGCTGCCGATGAGCAGCACAAGGCCAATGCGCACCCACACAAAATCGTTGATGACGTTGTTGATATTCGTCAGTTGTTCAAAAAATGCCTGCATACTTTCTTTCCTCCAAAATAAAAAACAGACCGCGCCCTGCGCGATCTTCCAAAAACAAAAATAAAAAAACAAGCACCTGCAAAATGCGTCCTTTGTCCTTTTGCCTGAGAGATTAGCGCGCTGCGCTTTGCACCTTCGGCACCCAACTCAATGGGATTCTCCAAAGTTCCGTCGGTCGGCAGTCCTCATCTTTTCAGACACCTGAGAGTGTTACTCCTTCGGCGGCCGCCAGCGGCCTTTTCCTGCAGACTTCACACGGATTCATTTATTTGATTTGTCCATATTATAGCAACACCTGTCCGCGATTTCAAGCACTTTTTTGTTTTAAAGTTATACTTTGTAGAAATATCCAATTCCATTCGACACAGGTTTTTTCATTCGGTGATAATCCCGGCAAAATGCACACAACTGTCAAATCGGCAAAAAACAGCCTGTCTCCCCTTTTGCGGAGAAACAGGCTGCGTGCAGTTTATTTTGTCCAGTCGTTTCCGGCGATCTTCTGCCAGGCGGTCACACCGGCCAGCAGGGTCTCATCGGGCACAAAGAATTTTTCGTTGTGCAGGGCCACGCTGTCCCCCACACCCAGCCACAGCATGGCGCCGGGGGCCAACTTTTGGTAGCGGGAGAAATCCTCTGCCGCCAGGGTACGTTCCACATCCAGGTCCATCTCCGGGAACAGAGCCTTAGTCTTCATCACCAGGGCTTCGTCGTTCACCAGCACCGGGCTTTCGCTTTCACGAACGATCTCCCAGGTGCAGCCAAAGGCTTCTGCGGCAGCGGCACATTCCGTCTGCAGCGCATCCAGAATTTTCGCCCGGCTTTCTTCGGAATAACTGCGCAGAGTACCGTAGATCCAGGCATTTTCTGCCACAATGTTGTGGGTGGTGCCGCCATGAAGCTGCCCGAAGAACAGCATGGTACCATCACCGTTGGCCAAAGCTTCCAGCTTGGGGAAAGCATTGGCAAGCCGCAGTGCTGCCTGCAGGGCATCCGCGCCGGTTGCACGCTTGGCGCAGTGTACGCTGCGGCCGTTGAAAATAAAGCGCAGCACATCGCCGGAGGCCATCAGCGGGCCCACCCGGGTGGCAAGGGTACCTGTGGGCACACCGGGCCACACGTGCATGGCAAAGGCAGCTGCGCAATTCTGCGGCATGGCGCCAAGGGGCAGAATCGCCACCGCGCCCTTCACGTTTTCTTCGGAGGGCTGGAAAAGGAAGCGCACGTTCTGCGGCAGCTTTTTGCCAAACAGTTCGCCCGCTGCCGCCAGCAGCATGGAAACGTGTCCATCGTGGCCGCAGGCGTGCATCACCCCGTCGTTCTGCGAGGCATGGGGCAGGCCGGTGGCTTCCGTTACGGGAAGGGCATCCATATCCGCCCGCAGCAGCAGCCAGGGCAGGTTTTCATCGCTTACAAGATCGGCGTACACGCCGGTTTCCCCCACCCGCACCGGGCTGTAGCCCTGGGCGGTAAGGGCCTCAAAAATATACTGAGAAGTCTTGTATTCCGCACCGGAAAGCTCCGGGCAGCGGTGCAGGTCGCGGTAATAGGTTTCAACAGCAGAAAGCATAGCAATTCTCCTTTATTTAGTCTTCCAGCCATGCCGGGGTAAACCGGGCCAGGTACACAGCCCCGCCGAACTTATCTTCATAAAGCACATAAATGCGCTCATTCTTTTCGTCCGCGGCAATATCGCTGTAGCCGCCCCGCTGGGCATCGATGGTACGCACCACGGGCCAGGTGGCGCCGTTGTCGCAGCTCATCTTCACAGTGATATTTTTCCGCTCGGTCTCACAGTCGCAGGTCACCGCCAGCAGGGCTTGCTTTTCTGTTAAGTATACCACGCTGCCAAAG
>JAFYOA010000128.1 GCA_017547865.1 Clostridia bacterium | reverse complement strand
GTGAGGTGTTTTGTACTCTCCGCACTGAGGGCACTTCATCAGAGCCGGAGCGTCAAGCTTCCACACGTTGGAACGACGTTTGTTCTGTCTTGCGCTCGAAACTTTTCTCTTGGGTACCGCCATTGTCAGGCACCTCCTTGTATGATTTCTTAATCTATCAGCGTTTTAAGGATCTCCAAACGGGGATCCGTCTGACGTCGATCGCAGTTGCAGGTGACCTTGTTCAGGTTCACGCCACAGGTGGGGCACAGGCCCTTGCAGTCTTCGCTGCACACAAACTTGCTGGGGATTTCCATCACGACATCTGCATGGAGCAGTTCGGTCAGGTCCAGCGGTTCATCGCCCACTTCAATGTATTCATCGTTTTCTTCGTCGTTCAAAGAACGAACCAGCATGTGCTCGAACCGATGATGCATCTGCCGCTCGGTTTCTTCCGCGCAGCGGTCGCAGTTCATACGGTAGAGGTAGTCCACTTCGGCCACCAACTGCACCGCACCGGAACGGGGATTCAGCTGGGCTTTCACCGCAATGGGGGTTACGAACGGATGCGCTCCGCTCACTTCCTCATCGGCCATGGAAAACGAATCTTCCACCAAAAGGCGTTCTGCTTCTTCTGCAAACAGTTTTTTCAGATCAATCCGCATACTCTGCTCTTTCCTTTCGTACACAATCGACTTGAAATTTCCGCTTGTAAGCGCAGTGCCACATTCAAATATTATACAGAGGCAAAGCCGTTTTGTCAAGTGATTTTTTCAGCCGAACACACGAAAAAAACTTTTTCCAAAAACACGGCCCGCATGTCAAAAATACACAAGAAAGTTCCGCAGAGGAAACCCCTGCGGAACCATGTTTCCCGGTTGGGTAAAATTACTGCAGAGCAGCAGCCTTCACGGCTTCGGGCAGTTCATCGGGATCGGCAGAAACGCTGAGCACGATGGTGGTGTTGCTTTCTTCGGAAAGCTTGTTCAGATTGGCAACGAAATCGGCCAGGTCAGCCATTTCCACCAGACGGAGAGTACCATCCACCAGGATATCGGTGATATCGTAGTTGCCGGCGCACAGACCGCTGAAGAAGCCCAGAGCCATGGGAGCACCCTTCACACCGTAATCGCTGGCATCAACCAGACGAGCCTGCATGGGAATATCATAGGTCATCTGGCTGCCGGTTTCCACAACAACAACGTTGCCGTTGGAATTCCTCAGAGCGGCGGTGGCCAGTTCGATGAGTTTCTTGGTTTTGCCGGAGCCTTTTTTACCTGTCAAGATTTTAACCATAATTGTTTCCTCCGTAATTTTATTTTGCACAGCGGGCGGGGCCGCTGTTAAAATACAAAATCAGTCTTTGTGGATGCGGGCTTCGAGAGCAGCCTTGGCATCTTCGTAGCCGGGCTTACCCAGCAGGGCGAACATATTCTTCTTGTAGCTTTCCACGCCGGGCTGGTCGAAGGGGTTGACACCCAGCAGATAACCGGAGATGGCGCAGGCCTTTTCGAAGAAATAAATGAGACGGCCCAGAGAATCTTCGGAGAAATCCGGGACACGAACCACAATGTTCGGCACGCCGCCGTCGTTGTGGGCCAGCACGGTGCCTTCAAAGGCCTTCTCGTTGATGTAAGCCATGGTCTTGCCTTCCAGGAAGTTCAGACCGTCCACGTTTTCGGGGTCATTGCCCATGGTGATCTCATACTTCGGCTTATCGAAGAGGACCACGGTCTCGAACATGGTGCGGGAACCATCCTGAATAAACTGACCCAGAGAGTGCAGGTCGGTGGAGAAGATAACGGAAGCCGGGAACAGACCCTTGTTGTCCTTGCCTTCGCTTTCGCCATACAGCTGCTTCCACCACTCGTTCATCATGGTGTAGCAGGGCTCGTAGCTCACCATCACTTCCATGCCCTTGCCCTTGCGGTACAGCATGTTGCGAATGGCAGCGTACTTGTAGCAGGCGTTCTTTTCCAGGTCGGTCTCCATGTACTCAGCCTGTGCAGCCTGAGCACCGCCCATCAGAGCGTCGATATCGGCGCCGCTGACAGCGATGGGCAGCAGACCCACAGCGGTGAGAACGGAGAAACGGCCGCCTACATCATCCGGCACCACAAAGGTCTCGTAGCCTTCACGGTCGGCCAGGGCCTTCAGTGTGCCGCGGGCCTTATCGGTGGTGCAGTAAATGCGCTCGCGGGCGCCTTCCTTGCCGTACTTTTTCTCCAGCAGTTCGCGGAATACACGGAACGCAATGGCGGGCTCCGTGGTGGTACCGGACTTGGAGATCATATTGATGGACACATCTTTGCCTTCGCAAATGGCCAGCAGCTCAGCCAGAGCGGTGGAGCTGATGGAGTTACCGGCAAAGTAAATGTCCGGGGTATCCTTCTTCAGAGAATTGTAGTTCTCGGAACGCAGGAATTCGATGGCAGCACGGGCACCCAGATAGGAGCCGCCGATGCCGATGACAACAAACACATCGGTGTCTTTCTTGATCTTTTCTGCAGCAGCCTTAATGCGGGCGAACTCTTCTTTATCGTAGTTCGTCGGCAATTCGATCCAGCCCAGGAAGTCATTTCCCAAACCGGTGCCGGCGTGCAGCGTTTCGTGCGCAAGCTTTACCTGCGGCGCCAGCGCCGGATATTCCTGCGGACGGACAAAACCATTAAGATAGGATGTTTCCAGCCGAATAGACATTATCAAAATCCTTTCCCTGTTAATATTGTACCCAACCGGCAGAACGAACTCTGCCGAAAGGGGTATTTTCCTGTGTAGTCATTATACAATAAAAAGAGGCCGATTTCAATAAAATAATCGTGATTTTTTTATAAACATTTTCACTTTGCGCAAATCAAGGGGATAATTCCCGGCTTCCGCATCAAAAAAGCCAGTTTTTTGCTAAAAAAATGACGTTTTCGCCGCATTTACACCCGGCACAAACAGGCCAGCAGAAGACGGAACACCGCCCCCAGTGTAATGGCATCGGCTCCTTCTGCGGCAAACACCGGCTGTGTTCCCAGCAGTGTTTCGCCGTTATAGAACTCGATCTTCCCCACTTCATCCCCCGGCCGCACCGGTGCTTTCAGCGTTTCCGGAAGTACCGGAACAGAAACGATGCCCGCACTCCCCTTTTTTACAATGTACGTTCCCGGTTCCCCAGTGGTCAGTTGTACCCATTGGCTCATGCCGCCGGTCACGGGCACGGCGGTCAGTTCCGGCAGGGTGGGCACCGCTGCCGCAAAGTTCGCAAAGCCATAGTCCAAAAGCTTCGCGGCCGCACCAAACCGCTCCTCGGTGGAAGAAGCCCCCAACACTACGGCAATCAGCGAAAGCCCATCCCGCTCGGCGGTGGCGGAAATGCAGCTGCCGGCAGCCCCGGTGGTGCCCGTCTTCAGCCCGGTAATGCCCGGGTAGGTTTTGATCAGCTTATTGGTGTTCACCAGCTGGGTTTTATTATCCCGCAGGTAATCGATCCACCGGGTGGTGTAGTCGAAAATCCCCTTGTGGGTCAGCAGTTCCCGGCTCATCAGGGCTACATCATAGGCGCTGGTCAGGTGGCCGTCCTCATCCAACCCGTTGGGGTTTTTAAAGGTGGTATCGTTCATCCCCAAAGCGGCGGCTTTTTCGTTCATAGCCCGCACAAAGTCATCCTCCGTGCCGCTCACATATTCCGCCAAAGCCACGGCGGCATCGTTGGCGCTCATAATCACCGTGGCGCGAATCAGCTCATCCACGGTCATCACTTCCCCGGTTTCCAGCCAGATGTCCGAACCGCCCATCCCCGCTGCGTGGGCGCTGGCGGTCACTTCGTCCGTCAGGGCAATCTTCCCGCTGTCCAAAGCTTCAAACACCAGCAGCAGGGTCATTACTTTTGTAACAGAAGCACAGGCCCGCTGTTCGTGGGGGTTCTTTTCAAACAGCACCGTGCCCGTGGCCGCATCCATCAGCACTGCCGCCGGGGCAGTCACTTCCTCCGCCTCCAGCGCCAGGGCAGGCAGCGAAGAAACAGCCAGCAGCCCGGCACACAGCAGCGCCATCCCCCGTCGAAAAAATTTTTTCATCATAAAAAACACCTCCTGCCACATTCTATGACAAGAGGTGCATGTGTATGTTTGGTTTCAGTCCCTTTCAAAACCAAGGAAGCGGGTGCCCTGAAAATGCAGTGTACCGCGGTCGCCTTCCACCAGCCAGCCGTACTCTTCACCGGTCAGCTGAAATTCCATCCGGTCGCCACTTTCCACCTGGAAGGTAGAATAGTAGGTGGTATAGGTTCTGCCGGCGCCGTAGTGGTGACTGTGGCTATGCATACGAGACGATACATCGGTGCGCTTGGCAACCATTGTCGCGGGCACGGAAAGCCGGGGTGAGCGGTCGTTCTGCCGTTCACGTTTTACACCGCGTACCAGGGTGAAAATAATGATGCCCAGCACCACCGCAAACACAATAAACGAAAATGCCATCATCACCAGCATCAGTATGCCGTGAACAGCGAACATGCCCATTCCGCTCATAGCTTCATCTCCCTTTCCATCTTTCAGCCTGTCAAATAAGGCTTACAGTTCTTCCTTCGCCCAGCCGCAGCTGCGCTCCACGGCGCGGTGCCAGCGGGCCATATCTTTTTCTTTGTCCGCAAAGTCCGGGTCCGGATCAAAGGTGGTGGAGGGCTGCCACAGGGCGGCCAGCTCTTCCTCGTCCTTCCACAGCCCCACGGCCAGGCCGGCCAGCATAGCGGCGCCCATGGCGGTGGTTTCCAGGCAGGCGGGGCGCAGCACACGGCAGCCCAGCAGGTTGGCCTGGTACTGCATCACCGGCACGCTGCGGCTCACGCCGCCGTCCACACGCAGTTCCTGAATCTTCGTTCCGGAGGCTTTCTCCATGGCAAAGAACAGGTCGCAGTTTTCCAGCGCGATGCTGTCCATCACAGCACGGCACACATGGGCATCCGTGGTGCCGCGGGTAATGCCCAGCAAAGAGCCGCGGGCGTACATATCCCAATAGGGTGCACCCAGGCCGGTAAAGGCGGGCACGAAGGTCACACCGCCGCTGTTTTCTACAGAAAGGGCCATTTTATCCGCCTGGGCGGGAGTTTCGATGATCTTCAGGCCGTCACGCAGCCAGTTGATGGCGGAACCGGCGTTAAAGGCAGAGCCTTCCAGGGCGTAGGTGGTCTTGCCATCCTTCTGCCAGCCAATGGTGGTCAGCAGACCGTCTTCGGAAAGCACGGGCTTGTCGCCGGTATTCATCAGCACAAAGCAGCCGGTGCCGTAGGTGTTTTTCGCCATACCGGGGGTAAAGCAGCACTGGCCAAACAAAGCCGCGTGCTGGTCACCGGCAATACCGGCGATGGGCACAGAAACACCCAGAATAGAGGCATCGGTCTCGCCCACCACTTTACTGGAGGGCACCACTTCGGGCAGCGTATTTTTCGGTACATCCAGCATGGCCAGCAGTTCGTCATCCCACTGCAGGGTGTGGATATTGAAGAGCATGGTGCGGGAAGCGTTGGTCACATCGGTAACAAATACCTTACCGCCGGTGAGATGCCAGATCAGCCAGGTATCCACCGTACCGAAGCGCAGGTAGCCTTCTTCCGCCAAAGCGCGGGCGCCGGGCACATTGTTCAAAATCCACTGCATCTTGGTGCCGGCAAAATAGGGGTCGATCACCAGGCCGGTCTTCTGATGGATAAATTCCTTTTTGCCCGCAGCCTCCAGTTCTTCACACACGGGTGCGGTGCGGCGGCACTGCCATACAATGGCGTTGTAAATGGGACGGCCGGTGCGGGCATCCCAGGCAATGGTGGTCTCGCGCTGGTTGGTAATACCAACGGCAACCACATCCTCTGCGGTAATGCCGGCTTCCACCAGCGCATGGCGCATGGCATAAATTTCCGTATCCAAAATTTCCATGGGGTTGTGCTCTACCCAGCCCGGCTGGGGATAGATCTGCTCGAATTCTTTCTGCGCCATACCGCAGATCTTGCCTTCGTTATCGAACACAACCACGCGGGAACTGGTGGTTCCCTGGTCAATGGAAAGAATATATTTTTTCATACAACGTACCTCCACTATAAACTTCCTTCGAATCGATAAAATTTCTTGGAATGTTTCCATGAATATGATACAATGAACTTGAAAAAACAGCAAGAAGTTTTTGGGAATATTTCCAAAATAAACGATTTTTACATAAAAAACCAAGGAAGACTCGCTATGATCACACCCGAAGAACTCCGCAGGCTGGCGCAGCTTGCCAAACTGGAAATAAAAGACGAAGATATGCCCGCCCTGACCGAACAGATGGAACGTATGGTGGCCTTTGCAGGCGCCGTGTGCCGTGCCGATGCCGGCGTGCAGGGGCAGACTCTGCCCGCCGAAGATTTTTCCTCTTTGCGGGAAGATACCGTCCTGCCATCTCTCCCCCGGGAAGAGATTCTGCAGAACGCCGAAAACACCACCGATGGGTATTTTTGCACCGGAAAGCGGGGTGCGGAAAAATGATCGTCAAACTGCACCGCCTGTTAAATGAAAAAAAGCTTTCCTCACGGGAACTGACCCGGCTTTATCTGGATGCCATCGAGCGGGACAACGGCAAACTGAACGCCTACATTACCCTGTGCCCGGAACAGGCCCTGGCTGCGGCAGATGCCGCCGATGCCCGCTTTGCCCGGGGCGAAGCGCTGGGCGCACTGGACGGCATTCCGTTCTCTTTGAAAGATAATATCTCTACCCGCGGCGTGCGCACCACCTGTGCCTCCCGCATGCTGCGGAACTACACCCCGGTGTACAATGCCACTGTGTGGGAACAGCTGCAGGCCATGGGCTGCGTGCTGCTGGGCAAAACCAATATGGATGAATTCGCCATGGGTTCCTCCGGAGAAACCTCCTTTTTCGGCGGAACAAAGAATCCTTTCGATCGTTCCCGTGTGGCGGGTGGCAGTTCTTCCGGCGCGGCTGCGGCCGTTGCCGCGGGTCTTTCCCCCTTTGCTTTGGGCAGCGATACCGGCGGTTCCATTCGCCAGCCCGCCGCATTTTGCGGTGTGGTGGGGCTCAAGCCCACCTACGGTGCCGTTTCCCGGTACGGGCTCATTGCCCACGCATCGTCTCTGGATCAGATTGGCCCCCTCACTGCCACTGTGGAGGATGCCGCGCTGGTATTCGATGCCATTTCTTCTGCCGACCCGCGCGACGCCACCTGCCGGGGAAAAAAAGCCCCTGTTTTTTCCTCGCTGGGCAAAGGTGTACGCGGCCTGCGTGTAGGCCTGCCGAAAGAATACCTTGCCTGCGCCGGGGGCGAAGTGCGCACCGCCATTGAAAATGCCGCCGGGCTTTTCCGTTCTTTGGGGGCGGAGGTAACCGAATGCAGCCTGCCCACTCTGGAGGAAGCCCTGCCGGTGTATTATATTCTCGCCTGCGCCGAAGCCAGTTCCAATCTCGGCCGGTACGATGGCCTGCGCTACGGCCACACCACCGCCGAAACCTGCGCTTCTCTGCACGAAGCGATGTGCAAAAACCGCAGCGAAGGCTTTGGTGACGAAGTGAAGCGCCGCATTTTGCTGGGTACCTATGTGCTCAGCGCCGGGTATGCCGATGCCTACTACAAAAAAGCCCAGGCTCTGCGGCAGAAAATTTTGGCCGAATACACCGCTGCTTTTGAAAAATACGATGTTCTGCTGGCCCCCACGGTGCCCACCGCCGCTTTTGCTGCCGGTGCCGCACCCAAAGACCCGGTGGAAATTTACCGCACCGATATCTGCACCGTACCGGTGAACATTGCCGGGCTGCCGGGCATTTCTCTGCCCTGCGGGGTTACCGCCGGCGGGCTGCCCATCGGTCTCCAACTCATCGCCGCCCCCTTTAAAGAAGCCAAACTTTTAAATGCCGCCCATGCCTTTGAACAGGCCGCCGGGCTTTCTCTTGGTACGCCCTTCGGCGTGCGGCTGTAAGGAGGTGCCCCCATGACAGAATTTGAGCTGATCTGCGGTCTGGAGACCCATGTGGAGCTTTCCACCGCTACAAAAATTTTCTGCGGCTGCACCACAGCCTTTGGCGGCGCCCCCAACACCCACTGCTGCCCGGTGTGTATCGGTCTGCCGGGCGCACTGCCCCGGCTCAACCGCAACGTCGTGGAATTCGCCCAGCGCGCCGGGCTTGCCCTGCACTGCGAAGTCCCCGAAACCTCCCGCATGGTGCGCAAAAACTACAGTTACCCCGATCTTCCCAAAGCCTACCAAATCTCGCAATTGGAAGAGCCCATCTGCCGAAACGGATACCTCACCCTTTCCAACGGGCGGGTCATCCGTATTCACCGCATTCAAATTGAAGAAGATGCCGGCAAGCTGATCCACGAAAACGACAGCACTTTCATCGATTACAACCGGGGCGGCGTGCCCCTCATCGAGATCGTCACCGAACCGGATTTTCGCAGCATTGCCGAGGCCCGGGAATACTTGGAAAAGTTGCAGCTGCTGATGAAATACGCCGGTGTTTCCGATTGCAAAATGCAGGAAGGATCTCTGCGGTGCGATGTGAATATTTCTCTGCGGCCAAAAGGCAGCGATGTTCTGGGCACGCGCACAGAGATAAAAAATATGAACTCCTTTGCCTTTATGGAAAAAGCCATGGCCTACGAAGTGCAGCGGCAGACCGCCCTGCTGCAGAGCGGCCGCCCGGTGGTGCAGGAGACCCTGCGCTATGACCCGGACAGAAACATGACCGAAAGCATGCGCAGCAAAGAAGATGCCGACGACTATCGTTTCTTCCCGGAACCGGACCTGCTGAGCATACGCGTTGCCCCGGAAGATGTGGAGCGCATTTGCCGTGAGCTGCCGGAATCGCCGTTTGAACGGCAGAAGCGCTATACCGAAACCTTTGGCCTGCCGGAAAAAGATGCCGCCCTGCTGGTAAAATACCGGAAGATCGCCGATTATTACGAGGCTGCCGTTGG
>JAFYOA010000127.1 GCA_017547865.1 Clostridia bacterium | reverse complement strand
GTGCAGCAAATCACCTTCTACCGCCTGGCCCACGATTCCGTTCGGGCCGGCAACCTGGGCTGGAGCTACCTGACGGACCTGGGCGCCAACTTTGTGGGCTCTTATTCCTTCTACCTGCTGGGCAGCCCCTTCTTCTGGCTCACCATCCCCTTCCCCGGTGAATGGCTGCAGTTTATGATGGGCCCGCTGCTGATTTTAAAGTTTGCCTGCGCTTCTCTTACGGCCTACATTTACCTGCAGCGTTATGTGCGCCGCAAAGAGTACGCCCTGCTGGGTGCGGTGCTGTACATTCTTTCCGGCTACTCCACCTTCAATATTTTCTTCAATCATTTCCACGAAGCCATCGTGTTCTTCCCCCTGCTGCTGGCTTCCATCGATGAATACATGTACAACCGCCGCCGGGGCGTATTTGCCCTTGCGGTGGCCGCTTGCGCCATTGTGAACTACTATTTCTTTGTAGGCATGGTGGTATTCTGCGCCATCTACTGGGTGGTGCGCATGCTTTCCGGCAGCTGGAAGATCAGCCTGCGGGACTTTATCTGGATGGCACTGGAAGCTGTGCTGGGTCTGGGCATGTCCTGCATTCTGCTGCTGCCCTCCATTTATTCCGTGCTGCAGAACTACCGCGTGGATAACCCCATCAACGGCTGGGGCGGCCTGGTGTACACCAGTGAACAGCGCTACTGGCACATTCTGGAATGCTTCTTCTTCCCGCCGGATATTCCCGCCCGTGCGAACTTTACCCCGGATTCCAACGCCAAGTGGGGTTCCGTGGCGGCGTGGCTGCCGCTGTTCAGCATGAGCGGCGTACTGGGCTGGATGCAGATCCGCAAGCAGCACTGGCTGAAAAAATTCCTGGCTGTGCTGTTCACCATGGCGTTTATTCCCGTATTCAACGCGGCGTTCCAGATGTTCAATGCATCTTACTACGCCCGCTGGTTCTATATGCTCACATTGGTCACCGCTTTGGCCACCATTCTGGCGCTGGATAACATGCACATCGTCAACTGGAAACGGGCCATCAAGCAGACCACGCTGGTCACCCTGGGCATTGCGCTGCTCATTGGCCTGATGCCTAAAATCACCACCGACGAAAACGACTTTGACCACCTCACCTTTGGCGTGCAGGGCTACCCCGCCCGTTTTTGGGCTTATGTGGCCATGGCGCTGGGCAGCCTTGCGCTGCTGATCTTCCTGTTCTCCGTCTTTAAGCGGGGCAGCCGCCGCTTCCGCCAGGCTGTGCTGGCAGGCACCGCCGTGGTGGGCATTCTGGCCGGTTCTTACGGCATTGCACTGGGCAAAACCCAGTCCGATTACACCTGGAAACACCTGATCCCCTACTGCCTCAACGGCGGTGAAGACGTGACCATTCCCGATCTGGACACCGTGCGCTCGGATTTCTACGAATCTATCGACAACGCCGGTATGTTCTGGCAGATCCCCACCATTCAGGCTTTCCACAGCATTGTGCCCGGTTCCATCATGGAATTCTACGAATCCATCGGCGTGACCCGCAACGTAGCCTCCCGCCCGGAGACTTCTCACTATGCTCTGCGCGGCCTCACCTCCGTGCGCTGGCTGTTCGATGACAGCACCGACGGCCAGTACTTTGCCAGCGGCGAAGACAACGAACCGGAAATGCCCGGCTGGGTCTTCTACGGCAACGAAAACGGCTACGATATCTGGGAAAACCAGTATTACGTTCCCATGGGCTTTACCTACGATGAGTACGCAACACAGGAAGAATACGATGATCTCTCCAAAGCCCAGCGTGAAAAGCTGCTGTTGAAAGCCATTGTACTGGATGAAGAGCAGGTGGAAACATACGGCCATCTGTTCCAGCACGGCAAAGTGAAAGGCTACTCTTATTCGGAGAGCGCTTACTTTGAAGACTGTACCCGCCGCGCCGCCATGGCCTGTTCCGATTTCCACTACACCAACACCGGTTTTTCT
>JAFYOA010000126.1 GCA_017547865.1 Clostridia bacterium | reverse complement strand
TGAGCACAGAGCATCAGTTTGTTTCCGCCACCCTTGGCGCCCTTTTTGAAGACAATAAGGTTGCCCATGGCATCGACACGGAGTGAATCTGCGTAAGGCTCGACCTGATTCCGGATGTAATTGCGAACCTCATCCTCGAAGGAGGAAACACCGGACAGCAAGCAAAGCGTTTTCAATGTGTTTACCATTCGGGTCCACCCTCCTTCCCAAGATCGACGGTGAAAGCGGCAATGAGCCTGGCGACCTGCTCAAGATCGGATACATCAAGCACTTCAACCGGTGTATGCATGTATTTCAGTGGCAGAGAAAGAACACTAGTGGCAATACCCTCATTACAGATCTGCATGCCCCAGCCGTTGGTTCCGGTGTGCCCGGCCATAACCTCTTTCTGTACATCAATTTCTTCAGCCGCAGCTTTTTCAAACATGCGCTTTGTCATCCAGCGAGTCATATTGGGGCCGATGCCCACGGCCGGGCCACCGCCCACCACGCTGGTTTTGCCGCCGGGAGAATCCGGGGTTTTACCGTGGGTCACATCCACTGCAATGCAAAAATCAGGATTGATTGCCTGCGTGCCGACCTTTGCGCCGGATCCGCCGGTTTCCTCCGCAGTGCTGCCCATAATATAAAGATCGACATCCAGTTCCTTTTCCTGCAGCAGCTCAGCAGCGCGAAGCAGCGCAACAAAACAGGCTCGGTCATCCATTGCCTTGGAGCAAAGGAGATGTTCACCCAGCGGAGTAAAGCTGTCCCGGAACACCATGGGAGTTCCGATGGGGATCAAACGCTCGGCATCCTCCTGGGGCAAGCCGGTATCCACGAAGAACTCTTGAATGGGGGGAGCCTTTTCTCTGTCCTGCACGGAAAGAACATGGGGGGGCAAGCAGGCAACCACACCGAACAGAGTAGGATCGGTGAGAATGGTCAGCTCCCGGTCAGGGAGCATACGGGGATCAACGCCGCCAATGGTGGCAAAACGAAGAAAACCGTCCTTGATTCCTGTTACAACCAAGCCAATTTCATCAAGATGGGCATCCAGCAGCAGCTTCTTTGCATTGGGCTTACCGCACCGACGCACGCCGATTGCATTACCCAGTCTGTCGATCCAAGCCTCATCCATCAAGTCTTCCAACATTTCTTTGGCAATAACAGCAACGGGACGCTCAAAGCCGGAGGGGGCGCCGGTGGTACACAAACGCTTCAACGTGGTTCGAATATCCATGTAATCCTTCACATCCTTGTCATAAGTGTTATCCTTTTACAGATCTGCGACAAATGCTTTAAACGCATTTCCCCGCTCTTCAAAGTTTTTAAACTGATCAAACGATGCACTTGCAGGCGAGAGCAGAACAATATCACCGGGAACAGCAGATGTCTTCGCCTTTTGTACGGCATCAAAGAGAGTTGTCACCTCAATAATTTCAGGTTGTGTTTCCTGATAATCGGCGCAATTTATAACAGCAGCCTTGATTTTGTGAGCAGTAGCTCCAACAAGGATCAAACTTTTCACCGCGCGGATGATCTCAGGGCCAAGCACGTCGTAAGGAATCTGCTTGTCGTATCCTCCGGCAATCAAAATCACCTTTTGCTCAAAAGACCGGAGTCCGGCAATGGTCCGGCTGGGGCTGGACGCGATCGAATCATTATAGTACCTGACACCGTCCACTTCCCGAACAAGCTCGATTCGGTGGGCAACACCTCCGAAGGACCGTGCGAAATCGCAAATCACTTCATCGGGGACCATCCCGTCCACAGCGGCAATCGCGGCCATATAATTTTCGCGGTTATGCGTTCCGGGCAGAAGAATTTCAGCGGTGTTCAAGATGGGCTTCCCGTTTTTGC
>JAFYOA010000125.1 GCA_017547865.1 Clostridia bacterium | reverse complement strand
TAAAACCGGTTTCACTTATATAGACGGTTCGGAGAGAGGGAAAGGTTCATTTTTTAAAAAAATTGCCGCAAGCGGGAAGCTTACGGCGTTTTTTATGTGGTTTATTTCTGCTTTAGCAGGGGGAACATCAGGATGATCGCAGCCCACAGAGCTTCGTACAGGAAAAGCAGCAGGGGGCTGAGGCCGCCGGGGCCAGCGAAGCACACCAGCAGAGCCAGCAGCACAAAACCAATGCATACGGCAGCGGTTTGCAGAGCCACCAGTACAGGCAGCAGAGACTTGTACTCGATGCAGCCGCACAGAATGCGGGCAAAGGAGGCCAGGCGGCCTTTGGTGGCGGCAGTGGCAGAAATGCGGGGCTGGATCTCTTCGGTACGGTGGCGGAATTCTTCGCCCACATCCGCAGGAATGACCCGGATGAAACGGGGATCGAGGCCGTAGGTGGCGGCGATCATGGGGGCGGTGATGTTGCCATCGGTGGTGCTGACCATAAGCACACAGCCGTGTTTGATCAGTCGGCGAAGTTCTTCCCGGCGGGATTTTTCACCGTGATAGGAAACGATGAGCATGGCAGCTAGCGTGGTGCCGATGGCCACATACACGGGGTACTGCTTTTCTTTCTGCAGCTGACCTTCAAAATCTTCGCTGGGAACAGAAATGTTGTGGGCTGCCAGCAGGCCGCGGGTACCGATGTACACGGGCACGCCGTTCACCTGGGCGGTAACACCGGTGTTGTTTTCAAAAGCGGTCAGTTTTACCTCGGGCAGCTGGGCCTTCATCTGGTCCAGCACCTGGGCGAAAGCGGAGACCAGCGGGCCGCCAACCTGGCTGATCACAGCGGCAGCGGTGACGATGGCTTTATCCACACGCTTATAAGAGAAGGTGCGCAGGCCGTGGAGGTCTACGGAACCGCGGGGGAAGAGATCGGAGGCATCCAGCATAACGGCATTGGTATCGCCGAATTCTTCGATGGTCTCACTGCTGAGCACCACGCCGCCGTTCATGCGGGCAAAGCGGCTCAAACGGCTGACAGGTAGGTGAATGGCCAGCATATTGGTGAAAGGCACCGTAATGCACAGGGCAGCGGTGAATACGCACAAAGCACCGGCAGGACCGGCCTTGAGGAAGAAGGAGACCACAGCCAGCAGCAGAGAAGCAACCACTGCAATGGGCGCCAGAACAGCAGAGGCATCTTCGCTGCGGTCCGGTGCGTAGGAAATATCCATGAAATCCGCCAGAAACTCGGTGCGGCGGGCATAGGCGGGAACCCCCTGGCCTTCTACGGCGCCGTGGCACATGCGGGTAGTCATACCGGAGTCATCAAAGACCTTCATGGCGTATTTGGTGTCACCGGCGGTGATCTGCCGGAAGTTGGCGTAGATGCGGCGGCTCATAAAGAACTTGCCCAGAGAATTGAGGGCGATGCCGGCGCAGATAACGGCCGTGTACATATGCAGGGAACCGCTCTGCAGTTTCTCGGTGAACAGCAGGGCGAACAATGCCTGCAGCAGACCGGCAATGGCAGCGAACGAAACGGCAGTATCGGCGTTGCACTGCATTTTATGCAGGCCGCCCAGGCCGTTCAGAATGGTTTTGTAGTTGAAACCCACGGTGACCAGCAGCAGCGCCAGGCACACCAGAATATAACCGGCGGCGGGGATGAACCCGATGGACAGCAGCGGGATGGTCTCGCAAAGAAGGGTGGCGAACAGGGAGAGGCCGGCCACAACGGCAGAGACCACGGTGCGCAGGGTGTACTCCCGCATTTGGGTCAGCAGCTCGGCAGAAATAGCAGTGGCGTCTTCCGGGCGATTGTATTC
>JAFYOA010000124.1 GCA_017547865.1 Clostridia bacterium | reverse complement strand
GAATAACCGACAGAACGATCTGCTGACCATGAAAAAGGCAAGTAATAACGATATTTGGTTTCATACACGCAATATCCCCGGTTCCCATACAATTCTTGTTACGGAAAACAGAGAACCGACCGAATTGGCGCTGGCAGAAGCAGCTGCCATTGCGGCTTTGCACAGCAGTGCAAAAACCTCTTCGCAGATCCCGGTGGATTACACAAAGGTGCGTTATGTGAGCAAACCGGCCGGTGCCAAACCCGGCAAAGTGATCTACACCGATTTCCAGACCCTGTTTGTAAACCCGGAAGACGAATTCGTCCGGACTTTGATGGAGCACAATAAAAGCATCCTGCAGAAATGATTGACAGCAGGTATGTACTGGAAAATCTGTGGTTTCGGTTGCGAAACCGGCAAAAAAATGTTATAATAATATGTTGTTGGAATATACAGTTTCTTGAGCAGAGGTGTTTTGATTTGAGTGAAGCCATGCGCCGGTTTGACCTGGACATGCAGTTGAATTATTGCAGTGATATCAAAGAAATCATGCGTGTGCGTGCCCGCGGTGAACGACCGATGGCCTTTGTGCGTACTTATGGCTGCCAGCAGAATGTAGCGGACAGCGAGAAGATCAAAGGGTATTTGGCTGCCATGGGATTTGATTTTACAGAATCCGAAGAAGAAGCCGATTTTATTCTTTTCAATACCTGTGCCATTCGCGAGCACGCGGTCGACAGAGTTTTCGGCAATGTTGGTGCGCTGAAAAATTATAAGCGCCGTCACCCTTCGCTGATCATTGCGGTCTGTGGCTGCATGGCCGAGCAGGATATCAGTGCAGAGCGTCTTCGCCAGTCGTATCCGTTTGTAAATCTGGTGTTTGGCACGCATATGGTGTCTCGTTTTCCGGAGCTTTTGTTTGATGTTTTGATCAATAGCCGCCGCGTATTCAAAAACGGCGGTGAAGAAGAGGACCGCGAGATCGTGGAAGGCCTTCCGGTTCGCCGCGACGGCGGTTTCCGTGCCTGGTTGACCATTATGTACGGCTGCGATAATTTCTGTTCCTATTGCGTTGTGCCCCTGGTTCGCGGCCGCGAGAGAAGCCGACGTCCCGAAGCGATTGAGGCGGAGTTCCGGCAGTTGGTGGCAGAGGGGTATAAGGAGATCACGCTGCTTGGCCAGAATGTGAACTCCTACGGGAAAGGCCTGGATGAAGAAATCAACTTTGCGCAGCTGCTGCAGCGGCTGGACAAAGTACCGGGTGATTATCGCCTGCGATTTATGACCAGTCACCCGAAAGATGCTACCCGCGAACTTTTTGATACCATTGCGGCATCGGAACACATCTGCCATCACATTCATTTGCCGTTCCAATCCGGCAATGACCGTGTGCTGCATGAAATGAACCGCCGCTATACCCGCGAAAAGTATCTTTCTTTGATTGCGTATGCCAAGGAAAAGATGTCGGATCTTTCGCTGACATCCGATATTATCGTCGGTTTCCCCGGTGAGACTTACGAAGAGTTCTGTGATACCGTTAGCTTGATCCGTGAGGTGGAATTCACTTCTTTGTTTACGTTTATTTTCAGCCCGCGCCACGGCACCCGTGCTGAAAAAATGGATGATCCGATTCCGTACGAGGAGAAGAGCCGTTGGTTCTCGGAACTCCTGAAAGTACAGGAAGAGATCGCCGCCCGTCGCTGTGCCGCCAT
>JAFYOA010000009.1 GCA_017547865.1 Clostridia bacterium | reverse complement strand
GGGACGATGCGAGCATCGTCCCCTACAAGGTACCCCTAAACCAAGTCTCTGATGATTTCGCGGGCGGCCAATGACCGCCCCTACGGTCACGGTGCGTGGATTCTGCCATTTACACCTTTCCCTCGATGAGAAAGCAACATTTTTTGTTCCTGCGGGGGGCCGTAATAAAGTGTTTACAATTAAAATGTTGACATTTATGCCAAAGAGTGGTACAGTATAACTGTGGTTAGCACTCAAACCTTTTGAGTGCTAAAACGAAAAGAGGCGATGAAATGGAACTGACCACAAGAAAAGAAAAAGTGCTCTCTTCCATCATCGGCGCTTATATACAAACCGGCGAGCCGGTGGGTTCCAAAGGAATTGCCGCCGAGCTTGGGGTCTCCTCCGCCACCGTTCGCAACGAAATGGCGGACCTCATCTCTCTGGGACTGCTGGAACAGCCCCACACTTCCGCAGGGCGCGTTCCCTCCCAGGCAGGCTACCGTCTGTTTGTGGATCGCCTGATGAAAAAACCGGAGCTGACGGAACAGGAGAAGAGATTCATCGATTCCCGCCTGTATGCCGGCGCCTACGACCCCGAAAAACTTTTGGCCTGTGCCACACGGCTGCTGGCAGATATGACCCGCTGCGCCGCCGTGGCCACCACCCCCAGCGGACGGGATGCCTATGTAAAGGCAATGCAGTTCGTGCAAACCAGCCGCCGTACCGCCATGGTGATCATGATCTCTTCGGCCGGTACTATGAAGAACCGGGTGTTTAAATGCGATTTCGATCTTTCGCACGAAATTATGCGCATTTTCTTCCGGGTCATCAACGAAAAGCTGGTGCACAAACCGGTGGCCGATATTACCCCCGCGCTGATTCAGACAATGGCAGCAAGCATGGGCGAAATGTCGATGCTGATGTCTGCCCCGCTGATGGCGGTGTATGAAGTGGCCCAGGAAACCATGCACACCGAACTGTGTGCCGCCGGGCAGATGAATCTGCTGGCGTACCCGGAATTTTCCGGTGGTGTGCGCCGCGTAAACCAGCTGCTGGAAGGCTCTGCAGAGCTGATTGCCCTGCTGCAGCGTGCCCAGGAAGACACACAGGTGCTGATTGGCCGGGAAATTGGCCGGGGCGAACTGGCCGGTGCCAGCCTGCTGACCGCCCGCTACAGAGTAGACGGTGAGCCCGCCGGGTATTTGGCGGTGATTGGCCCTACAAGAATGGATTATCCCCACTATATTGCCGGCATTGAGTATATCGCCGAGTCCATTGGCAAAATGCTGACGGTATTGATGAAGGAAGAATAAACAGAAAGGATGTTTCCGGTGGAAAACGAAGAAAAGCTGACCGCAGAAGAATGCGGTACGCCCGCTGAAGAAACGGTGGAAACCACCCCCGAAAACGAAACCCCCAAGACCAAGGCTGAAGCCAAAGCCGAGGCGAAAAAGGAGAAAAAGGCAGCCAAAGAAAAGGCAAAAGAAGAAAAAAACGCCGCCCTGGAAGAGCTGCAGAAGGTGCAGGAAGAATTTGCTGCCCACAAGCAGCAGTATCTGCGTGTGCTGGCAGAGTATGATAACTTCCGCAAGCGCAGCGAACGGGAAAAGAACGCTTCTTTTGG
The DNA here is from genome assembly GCA_017547865.1 of Clostridia bacterium. The sequence continues at coordinate 172 of JAFYOA010000009.1, read as the reverse complement.
CAACGGCGAAGCCGAAGTGATCGGCAAGATCCTTCCTGTAGCCGATAACCTGGAGCGCGCACTGAGCCAGGAAAACTGTACGCTGGAACAGCTGAAGGACGGCCTGAACATGGTTAACAAGCAGTTCCACGAAACGCTGCAGGTGCTGGGCGTGAAAGAAATGGGTTTTGTG
>JAFYOA010000123.1 GCA_017547865.1 Clostridia bacterium | reverse complement strand
TTTTGCTTCATCTGTCAAGCGCAGTGATTGCATTTTACGCAGCCACCGCAAAAAATTTATCCCTGCACAACAGTAAAGGTCTGCTTATGTTCTTTTCCACACTGTGCGGCGGCTTTCACGCGCCACACCTTGCCGTTCCAGAAGTTGTTCAGGTTCTTATCGTAGGTCATATCCACTTCTTCCGCGGTAAAGGTCACACCCTCGCCGGTCAGCACCACGGGGCGGGCACCTTCCACGGCAATGGTCACGGTGCTGCCTTCCACCACCGGTGCCACCGGCACAATGAACATCGTCTCGGCAAAGTTCTTTTCGCCGGTAAACGCTGCTTCGTCGCAAACGGTCACGGCCTTTTCGTTGCGGTCAAAGGTAAAGGTACGCTGCCAGGCAGCCACACCGGCCGCCTTGGGGTACAAACCGGAAATATCTTCCGAGAACACGGTAATGCCGTTCTCGTTCTTATAGGAAACGTTCTCCGCGGCCATGGCTTTGCCGTTGTTTTCCAGTTTTCCCTTTTGGTAACGGCCGCCGCTCACCTGCTGCATGCAGCCGTTGATCTCCGGCAGGTTGTGGTAAGAGGACTGCATCTGCGGGATCTCGTAGCGCTTTTCGGTGAAGGTAAACGCGTTGTACAGACCGGAACCCAAATCCACAATGACAGGCTGGCCATCGGAATAAAGAATGAACGTACCCACGTCGTTGTGGTTGTGGCTTTCGTTGTTGTGGCCGCCCTTGGCAGAAAGATACAGGCCTTCGGTACTGCCGCCCTTCTGGCGTTCGCCGATGAGCTGAATACCGTCGATAAAAACGTTTTCCAGCAGGGGGAAACCGTTGTTGGGAGCTGCAGCCAGTTCTGCCAAAGAGAGATTGGCAACCATATGGCGGTAATGGTGGTGCACGTTGCCATGCATGCCCTTGGGGTCTTTTTCTGTTTTGTCCATCTCTTCATACAGGTGGAACAGCGCCGTACCCAGGTCCATCATATGCTGGTCTTTGATCTTCTTGCCGTAACGGTAGATCAGATCGCAGGAGGCACGGAATTTCTTGGGCGCATCGGCGTAGTTGGTAAAGTACGGGCCGGCAATGTGAGCACGGTAAATGTAGCGGCCAATGTTCTGCACCAGCAGTTCATCAAAGAAGACATCCAGCGCCCCGCCGATCAGGTCACCGACCAGGCACAGGCTATCGAAGAGAGCGGCACCGGCAGCACCCCAATAGCTGGGGCCTTCGTCGCAGCCGCCGTCGATGGTATACACATCCAGGAAGTAATCCAGCATCCACAGGCAGCGAGCCACGGCTTCCGCACGGCGGCGGTCATCTTTGCACACCAGGCCGAAACACATGAGAATATTGGAGAGGATCCAGGGGTTCCAGTTGTTGGTTTTGCGGTCGCCCAGGCCGGACCACCAATACAGGTTCTGCATAAAGGGAGCCAGAATGCGCTTTTCCATCACGATTTCCAGTCGGCGCAGAATCAGCGGAGAAACGGCATCGATCTGCTCCTTGAACAGATAATACGCATTGGAAAGCATACCGGCCGTACCGGCAGAGAACAGGTCGATGATCACATCCTGATCAAAGTCCGGCAGCTCACGGTGGTCGTTGTGGGCGGGCACTACCCAGGTGGCCTCGTCCATAATGGCCCAAATGCCGTTCACAATATCCGGAATGAAACGGCCCTTGGCTTCGGCGTATTCCGCATCCATCAGGGTGGCCAACGCCACACGGCGGAAGCGGTAATTCGCCATTTCGTAAGGCTCACGGGTACCTTCGGTCACAAACTTGGTGTACTGCAGAGCGGTGGGCACCGGCCAATCGTAGCCCAGGTATTTTTCACCGGCAGCAATCATTTCCGCCTTCTGGGCAGCGGTCAGGGTATTGACCTCTCCGCATTTGGGGTACGGCGCAAACTGAGCCTGGGGAATCAGATTCCTGGCTACGTTTTCCGGAGAATAAAATTCTTTGAACAAATTATACATACAAACTTACCTCCCAATTTTTGCCAATCATTGGCAATACAACTCTACAACGTGATTATAACACAGCCGCAAAGCCGACACAATATCTATCTTTCAAACAAAAAGCCGCCCGGAAAATACCGGACGGCCTTAAAATTATTTCTGCTGAACCGTAAAGGTCTGTCGAAGGGTTTCGACGCATTCCGCTGCAGCTTTCACACGCCATACTTTACCGTTCCAGTTTTCCGTCAGGCGCGGGTCGTAGGTCAGGTCCACTTCTTCCGCAGTAAAGCGCACGCCTTCGCCGGTCAGCACCACCGGGCGGGCACCTTCCACGGCAATGGTCACGGTGCTGCCGTCAATCACCGGCTCCACCGGAACGATGAACATGGTCTCGGCAAAATTCTTTTCGCCTGCGAATTCAGCTTCATCGCTAATGGTCACCGTTTTTTCGCTTCGGTTAAAGGTAAAGGTACGCCGCCAGCTGTTCACACCGGCTGCCGGCAAATACGCCGGGGAAATATCTGCACCAAAAGTGGTCACACCGTTTTCGCAGGTGTAGGCCACGTCTTTGGCGTTGTGTTCTTCGCCCACTTCCTGGGGCACACCGTTGATCAGCGGCACATTGTGGTGAGGCGAACCCATCTGGGGCACTTCGTACCGCTGGGCGCTGAAGGTTTTGGCATTGTATTCACCGGAACCGATATCCACGATCACCGGCTGGCCATCGGAATACAAAACAAAGGTGCCCACATCGTTGTGGTTATGGCTTTCGGCGTTGGTACCGAATTTTGCACCCAGGTACATGCCTTCGGTACTGCCGCCGGTCTGTCGGGCAGAAATCTGCTGTACGCCGTCCATGTAGGTATCTTCCACCAGGGGGAACCCGCGGTTCTCTTCCGCAGCGATCTTCGCTTCGCCCAGCATCGAATGCATATGGCGGTAATAGCGGTGGGTATCCAGCATGGCGGCATCGTTCTTGCTGCCGTCCAAATCTTTATACAGGTTATACAGGGCCACGCCCAGCCGCACCATGTTGTCATCATCAATCATCTTGCCGTAGCGGTAGATCAGATCGCAGGATGCACGGAAATGCTTGGGGGCATCGGCATAGTTGGTAAAATATTCGCCGGCAATATGGGCTTTGTAAATATAGCGGCCAATGTTCTGCACCAGCGGTTCGGCAAAGCAGCCGTCAAAGCTCTCACCCAGCAAGGCGCTCAGTTCACACAGGCAATCGCACAGAGAAGCACCGGCCACACCCCAGTAGCTGGGGCCTTCGTCGCAGCCGCCGTCGCTATCGTAGCCGCCCAGGAATTTATCCAGCATCACACAGGCGCGGGCAATACCGGCCGCCCGCTTTTCTTCATCGGCGCACATATAGCCGTAGCAGGAAAGAATATTGGAAAGGATCCAGGGGTTCCAGTTGTTCGGCGGATCATAATACCACAGGCCGGTCCACCAGTAGGCATTTTCCATAAAAGGCTTGAAGATCCGCTCTTCCATCACCTTTTCCAACCGGCGGAAAACCAGCGGCGTCACCGCATCCACCTGCTCTTTGAACAGATAATAGGCATGGGCCAGCAGACCGGCGGTACCGCCGGCAAACAGATCGATGATGGTGGGATCGTCAAAGTTCGGCAGTTCCCAGTTGCCATCCCGAACCACTTCCACACGCGTGGTATGGCGAATGTACCATTCCGCATTGTGGGCAGGCGGCACCCAGCTGGCTTCGTCCATAATCGCCCACACACCGTTGATGATCTGCGGAATAAAGCGGCCTTTGTTTTCCGCGTATTCCGCATCCAGCAGGGCGGCCAACGCGTTGCGGCGTTCGCGGTATTCACTGCCCTCATACAGGCGGCGGTTACCAGTGCGGGACGATGTCATGTAATCCATGGCAGTGCCAATGGGCCAGCCGTAATCCAGGTACTTTTCACCTGCGGCGATCATCGCGCTTTTTTGCTCAGCCGTCAGCGTATTCGGTTCACCACACTTGGGGAAAGGCAAATACACATCCCGGGGTGTCAGCGCAGCGGCTACCGCTGCGGCATCGTAAAATTTTTCAAACATACAGTTTTCCTCCCTAAAAAAACAAAGAAATCCCCAACCGTCTCTATCCCTAAAGCGGAGCGGATTCTCCGCCGGCAGCAGGGGGATACGGCTGCGATTTCTTTTTCCATGATTTTAGTATAACAGTGCAACCTTTTCAAGTCAATTCATTGACACAACAAAGTTTTTCACTTCTCTTTGTGCAAAAAAACAGCCGGTCGGTTCCCCAAACGGCTGCAGATTTATGGTTGCGCAATGGTAAAACGGCGGCTGTAGTTTTTACCGCAATCGGCAGCGGCTTTCACCCGCCACACGCGCTTATTCCAGTAAATATACAGCTTTTCATCGTAAGAAAGATCCACTTCCTCCACGGAGAAAGTCACATCTTCACCGGTGATAACCACCGGACGGGCATTCTCCAGAGGGATGGTCACGACGCCGCCTTCCAGAACCGGCTCCACCGGCAAAATGAACATGGTCTCCAGGTGGTTCTTTTCCCCGACAAACTCCGCTTCATCCGCAAGGATGATCGTTTTTTCAGCGCGGTTAAATGTGAACGTGCGCTGCCAGGTGTTCACGCCCGCTGCAGTGGGGTAAGCCCCGGCAATGTCCTCGGAGAAAACCGTCACGCCGCCTTCGTTTTTATAAGAAACATTGGCAGAAGTATACTGCGCACCCTCGTGCTGCATCACCCCGTTGATCTCCGGAAGATTATGGTACGAAGACTGCATTTGGGGAATGGTGTAGCGCTCCGGGCCGAAGGTTTTGGCGGTGTACAGGCCGGCACCCAGGTCCACAATGGCCTGCTGGCCGTCGGAATACACCACAAAGCTGCCGATATCGTTGTGGTTGTGGCTCTCGTTGTTGTGGCCGCCCTTGGCAGAAAGATACAGTCCTTCGGTGGTACCGCCCTGCTGCCGCTCGGCGATCATCTCGGTGCCGTCAATAAACACGCTTTCCAGCAGGGGGAAACCGCGGTCTTCCGCGTTCTCCAGTTCCGCAAAGGAAACAGCAGCCACCATATGGCGGTAGTGATGGCGGTAATCGCCGTGCATATCCGGCACTTTTGCCGCCTCGGGGTCCACGTGGGAATCCTCTTCTTTATACAGCCGGTGCAGTGCCACACCCAGCCGCACCATATTGTCGTCGTCAATCTTCTTGCCGTAGCGGTAGATCATATCGGTGGAAGCACGGAATTTCCGCTGGGCATCCGCGTAGTTGGTAAAATCACCATCCACAATATGGGCACGGTAAATATAGCGGCCAATATTCTGCACCAAAGGTTCTTTGAACAGGCTTTCAAAAGCGCCGCCGGTCAGGTCGCCCAGCAGGCAAAGGCAATCGAACAACGCACCGCCGGCCTTTCCCCAGTAGCTGGGGCCTTCATCGCAGCCGCCGTCCAGGTTGTATTCATCCAAAAAGTTATCCACCATCCAAATACCCCGGGCAACCGCAGCTGCGCGGCGAGCCTCGTCTTTTTCCAGTATGCCAAAGCACAGCAGGGCGTTGGAAACGATCCACGGTGTCCAGTTGCAGGCGGCAGTGCCCGTTGCCCCGGACCACCAGTACAGGTTATCCATAAACGGAGCCATCATGCGCTCTTCGAGCACTTTTTCAAGGCGGCGGAGCACCAGGGGTGTTACGGCATCGATCTGCTCTTTGAACAGATAATAGGCATTGGCCAGCATACCGGAAGTACCGGCGGAAAACAGGCCGATGATGGCAGGACGATCAAAATTCGGCAGTTCGTGGCCATCGTTATGGGCAGGCACCACCCAGGTGGCTTCGTCCATGGCGGCCCACAAACCGTTGATGATATCCGGGATAAAGCGGCCCTTCTGCTCGGCGTATTCCGCATCGATCAGCGCAGAAAGCGCACGGCGGTTGGCTGCATTGGGGGTTTCGTAGTGCACACGGCTGCCTATGGTGGCAAAAGCCAGGTATTGCATAGCGGTGGCTACAGGCCAGCCGTACCCCAGGTACGCTTCGCCGGCAGCAATCATCTCTGCTTTTTGAGCTTTGGTCAGGGTGTTTTCCTCTCCCCACCGGGGATAGGGGTGAAACGCAGGCTGGGGTACCAGCAGCGGCGCAACACTTGTGGGAGAGTAGTAGGCTGTAAGCAGTTTGGACATGACAGTTCCTCCTTGCCGTTTTGCGGCACTTCCTGTTGGCTTCAGTATAGCACAGCTGTGTTTTCACGTCAACGCGGTTTTTTCTCATATAGAAAAAGCGCGGAGCTGCTGCCCCGCGCCTGCATCTGTTTATTTCTGAGAAATGGTGAACACCTGTTTGTGTGTCTTTTCGCAATCGGCAGCAGCTTTTACACGCCACACAGCACCGTTCCACAAGGTATTCAGGTTCTTGTCGTAGCTTACATCAAAACGTTCGGCGGTAAAGGTCACACCTTCGCCGGCAATCACCACATCACGGCCGCCATCCACAGGAATGGTCACGGCATTGCCTTCAATTACAGGTTCGGCCGGCACGATGAACATGGTATCGGCATGGTTCTTTTCGGCGGCAAAGGCAGCTTCATCCTTCACCGTCAGGGTGTTGGCGCCACGGTCAAAGGTAAAGGTACGCTGCCAGGTCTCCACGCCGGCATCCACGTAGGGATCGGCGATATCCAGGCTGAAGGTGGTCACGCCGTTCTCCGTTTTATGAGAAACATTGCGGGACTTGTACTGGGCGCCATCCTTCTGCATCTTGCCGTTAATCTCCGGCAGGTTGTGGTAAGAGGACTGCATCTGCGGGATCTCATAGCGCTCTTCACTGAAAGTCTGCTTGGTATACAGGCCGGAACCGATGTCCACGATGGCAGGCTGGCCGTCGGAGAACAGGATAAAGGTACCGATATCGTTGTGGTTGTGGCTTTCATCGTTGTAGCCACCCTTGGCAGAGAGGTACAGGCCCTTCTCTTCCCCACCCTTGGTACGGCCGGCCACAAACTGAATGCCTTCGATGTATTCGTCCTCCAGCAGGGGGAACTTGGGCTCTTCCGCTTCGATCTCCTGGCGGGTCAGCATTTCCATCATCTGGCGGTAATGGGTGTGAATGGCCACGTCGGTGCGCGTAAAGCCGTCTTCCGCTGCATACAGGCGGAACAAAGCAGCACCCATCTGCATCATGCCGCGGTCGCCAATGGCCTTGCCGTAGCGGTAGATCAGCACGGGAGAAGCACGGAACTTACGGGGAGCATCCGCATAGTTGGTGAAGTACGGGCCGGCAATGTGGGCGCGGCAAATGTACAGGCCAATGTTGCGGATGAGAGAATTTTCAAAATAAGGCTGGAAAGCGCCGCCGGTCAGGGCATCCAGTTCGCTCAGGCAGTCAAACAGAGAGGCACCGGCCACGCCCCAATAGCTGGGGCCTTCGTCGCAGCCGCCATCCGGATGGTACTCACCCAGGAATTTTTCCAGCATCCATACACTGCGGGCCACGGCAGCGGCACGGCGGTCTTCGTTCTTTTCCACCAAACCAAAGCAGGTGAGAATATTGGAGAGGATCCAGGGGTTCCAGTTGTTGGTCCACCACACCTGCATGCCGCTCCACCAATACAGGTTTTCCATAAAGGGCTTCAGGATGCGCTCGTTCATGACCATTTCCAGGCGCTCCAGCACCAGCGGGGTCACGGCATCGATCTGCTCTTTGAAGAGATAGTAGGCGTTGGCCAGCAGGCCGGCGGTACCGGCGGAGAACAGGTCGATGATGATGGGCTTTTTAAAGTCCGGCAGCATCTGCACGGGCTCCGGGCGCTTGTAGTTGTGGGCAGGCACCACCCAGGTGGCTTCGTCCATAATGGCCCACATGCCGTTGATGATATCCGGAATGAATCTGCCCTTGGCCTCGGCATATTCGGCGTTCATCAGTTTAGCCAAAGCCTGACGGCGACGGGAATAGTTGGTCATTTCGTAGGGTTCGCGGGTGCCGTGGGTAACGTACATGGTGTACTGCA
>JAFYOA010000122.1 GCA_017547865.1 Clostridia bacterium | reverse complement strand
GGTCTTCCAGTTCATCGCACAGCACGATGAAAGGAGCTTCGCCCCGTTCTTCCGCCAGGCGGAAAATATCATCCACGGTGGCGTAGTCTTTTACGGCAACGGAGGCCACAATGCCCTGGTGGTTGGCACCGGCGCAAAGGAAGGAGAGCTTCTTCTCGTCCACTTCCTTCACGGTAATGCCCTTCTCCTTGGCCTTGGCCAAAATGGGCACGATGGAACCGGAACGGTTGCCCCGGGCAACGTAGAGGGTATCGATGGTACGGCCGGATTTCACGGCCTCAAATACGGCGTTGCGGCCGGCAATGATGTGCTCGGCGCGTTCGTTATTTTCTTCCCGAACGGGGGTGCGGCTGCGTTCTTCCTGGTTCTTCACAGTATCATCCTTTTTCTTTAAAATTTAGTATATAAAAGTTTTGCTTTCGCTGGGGAAAGAACAGTGCATGCCACAGGGGACATACACAAAATATTATATCATATCGTGCGGTGTTCTTCAAATAAAAAACGAGTTTTTACAAAAATCACTCGTCTTTTTTCTTTCGTGGGGCAGTATGGGTGTCGAAAATAGGAAAAGTCTGTCAAAAACTGCAGATTATACAGTTTGTACATTCACGAGTTAACATAAATCCGTGAATAACTTTATTTGTAGTGTTGAAAACCCGGTGGAAAATGTGTAAAACTCCACTGGATAGGCGGGAAATAGCCGTTGAAAGCCGAAAAATACCGCGAATTTATGTTAACAGGCCAAAAAATTATGCTTGACATGCGAAATTACACTTCGTAATATTTCACTTACAAAACCGTGTTGGCGTTGTGGTGGCAGGCAAAAAGGCTGTCCATATCTTGTGTTTTGAGAAAACCTGTAAAGCGGAGTACCTTTACTGTGTTTTGTTCCAAAACAGAGTTTTCCACGTTTTCAACATGAATATCAACAATGGAATATACATCAACGTAGTTTTCAACGCTGGGGAAAGGGGAGAAATGTGCGGAAGAGACACACAGCTGTCTTTGGCGGGAAGAAAGAAACGGCGGTTGTGATCATTGGTATTGTGCTGCAGCCGTGGACTGTGGTATAATAAATTGTAAACTTTGCAGATAAAGAATGGCTGCTGAAGGAGGATACTATGAGAGAGGATCTCTGTACAATTCCGATTAACGAAGTGTTTGAACCGAAGGACGGCTGCCCGTTCTGCCGTATGCGGGATATGCTGGAAGACCGCATGGCAACCTACATTACCGGTGCGGCTATGATGGAACCCAACGTGCGCATTGAAACGAACCGCCTGGGTTTCTGCAACGATCATTTCAATATGATCCTTGGCCGCGGGCATCGGCTTTCGGTTGCACTTATTCTGGAAAGCCTGCTGCATGATATCAACGAAGAACTGTATACCGAAGAGAAAAAGCTGCCGGTGAAAAAAGCGCTGGCCAACGGCGAACGCCGGGGCAAGTCCTGCTTTATGTGCGAAAACATTGATAAGAATATGATTCATATGTTCAGCACGGTGTTTAAGGTGTGGGAAACGGAAGAAGATTTCCGCAAGCTTTATGGCGATCAGACCCACATTTGCCTGCCGCACTACCGCATGGTGCTGACCTCTGCCCAGAAAGGCATGGCCCGTAAGCACTTCCCCGCTTTTGCGGAGGAGACCCGCCGCCTTTCTCAGAACTACATTAAGCTGGTGAGCAAGGATGTGACCCACTTCTGCCGGATGCACGATTACCGCAACCAAGGGCAGGATTGGGGCAACAGCCGCGATTCCATTGAGCGTGCCATTCAGTTTTTGACCTCCCGTGAACCCACCACCGTGGGCAAGGCTTCGGAGAAAAACAGATGATCGTTTCTGCTCCGGCCGGGTTCGACCTGGCGGCAACGCTGGCCTGCGGCCAGTGCTTCCGGTGGGAGGAAACCCCGGCAGGCTGGCACGGTGTGGCCTATGGCAGGCCGCTTACGGTGCGGCAGGATGGGGACAGGCTGGAGTTTTTCTGCAGTGAGGAAGAATTTGAGCGGCTGTGGAAGCCGTATTTCGACCTGGAACTGGACTACTATGCCATTCTGCAGGAAATCGCCGGGCGTTTCCCTGTGCTGCAGGCTGCGCTGCCTGTGGCAGGCGGCATCCGTATTCTGCGGCAGGAACCCTGGGAAGCGCTGTGCAGCTTTATTATTTCGCAGAACAACAACATAAAGCGCATTTCTTCTTTGGTGAAGAAACTGTGCGCAGCCTACGGTACGGTGCTGGAAGAAGGGGACTATGCGTTCCCCACACCGGCACAGCTGGCAGCAGCCACAGAGGATGAGCTGCGGGCGCTGGGCTTTGGTTACCGCGCGCCGTACCTTTTAGATGCAGCGAAGAAAGTGGCGGACGGCGAAATCGATCTGGATGCTTTGCAAACGCTGCCGGAGGAAGAAACCCTGGCTGCCCTGCAGTCGATTTGCGGGGTGGGACCCAAGGTGGCCCAATGCGCTCTGCTGTACGGCCTGCACCGGCTGGATGCCTTTCCTATGGACGTATGGATGAAGCGGGCCATGGCCCGGTATTTCCCAAAAAACGAGCCGAAAGACTTTGGCCCCTATGCGGGAATTGCCCAGCAGGTGATCTTCCACACTATACGAACGGCGGATATTGGCACGGATTAACCAAATTCTTTTGGTTTGGGGCAGGGATATTTTTCCGAAATGTTCATGTTCAAAACCGGCAGAATATGGTATTATAATACTGGTTTCATTTGTACCAAAATAAAATTATTATACAGGAGTGATCCCAATGCCTCTGGTAAATGCAGCTGATATGCTGAAAAAAGCAAAGGCCGGCCACTATGCTGTCGGTCAGTTCAACATCAACAACCTGGAGTGGACGAAGGCCGTTCTGGCTACCGCTCAGGAACTCAACGCCCCCGTCATTCTCGGTGTCTCTGAAGGCGCCGGTAAGTACATGTGCGGCTACAAGACCATCGTTGGTATGGTAAAGGGCATGATCGAGTGCATGAACATCACCGTTCCGGTGGCTCTGCACCTGGACCACGGCAGCTATGAAGGCGCCAAAGCCTGCATCGAAGCCGGTTTCTCCAGCATCATGTTCGACGGTTCTCATTACTCCATTGAAGAAAACATTGAAAAGACCAAGGAACTGGTTGCCACCTGCAACGAGCTGGGTCTTTCTCTGGAAGCCGAAGTCGGCTCCATCGGCGGCGAAGAAGACGGCGTGATCGGCGCCGGCGAATGCGCTGATCCCGCTGAGTGCAAGATGATCGCTGATCTGGGCGTGACCATGCTGGCCGCCGGTATCGGCAACATCCATGGTAAGTACCCCGAAAACTGGCAGGGCCTGAGCTTCGATACCCTGGATGCCATCCAGCAGCGTACCGGCGATATGCCCCT
>JAFYOA010000121.1 GCA_017547865.1 Clostridia bacterium | reverse complement strand
TGGGCAAAGTTTTCTTTGAGCAGATAGATGTAAAACACCGAGGTAACGGAAGGCAGGATCAAACCGGTGAAGGAGTTGCGCAGGTTCATATCCGTAATGGTAACGAAGTTGGTGATGACCACCAGCTCGCTGGGGATCATCATAAGGGAAAGAAAGATGGTGAAGGCCAGGTTTTTGCCTTTAAAATCCAGCCGGGCAAAGGCAAAGGCAGCCAGCACCGTCACCAGCAGCATGGCGCCGGTGGTCACCACGGTGAAGATCAGGGTATTCAGCAGGTAATCTGCCAGCGGCACCGCGGTAAAGGCATCCATGTAATTCTGGAAGGTGGGATTCAGGGTAAAAAACGTCGGGATGTACTCGGAGTTGTACGCACTGTAGCTCTTCACAGAGGTAAGGAGCATCCAGTAAAAGGGGAACAGCACCAGCAGCGCCCACACCGTGAGAAGGGCGTACAGCACGCCTTTGCCTATACGGTTGCGAAGGTCGGCGGTGCGTTCAATTTGCTTGTAGTCGGGTTTATGTTCCAAAGTATCCGCCTCCTTCCTTTAATAATGCACGTGCTTGCGGCTGATGAGCAGGTTGATGCAGGTGATGGTGAGCACCACAGCAAACAGAATGATGGCTGCGGCAGAAGCATAGGATGGATAACCGCCGCTGTTGCCATAGAGCATATCGTACACATAACCCACGATGGTGTTCATCTCCGCCACATTCAGGTCGGTGCCGAAAAGAGCCACGGCATCGCTGTAGGCTTTGAACGCGCCGATAAAACCGGTGATCACCAGATAAAACAGCGTCGGGGAGATCATAGGCAGGGTGATGCGGCCGAAGGTGCGCAGCTTGGAGGTACCATCCACCTTGGCGGCGTTGTAGTAGTCTTTGTTCACCGAAGCCAGCGCGCTGGTGAGAATGAGAATTTTAAACGGCATGACCACCCACACGGTGTAGAAGCACAGCACGAACATCTTCGCCCAGTAGGGGCCGTCGATGAAATCGATGGGCGACATGCCGAACATACCGAGAATAAGATTCACCAGGCCGTCGGTGTAGGGTGTTTTTTCAAAGAGGATCATAAACACCAGGCCCACCGCCAGGGTATTGGTGACATAGGGCAGGAAATAAATGGTTTGGTACAGGTTGCGCAGGGCGGTGATGGAACTGAGCCCCACGGAAATGAGCAGCGCCAGACCCGTGGAAAGGGGCACCGTGATAAGCACCAGAATAAAGGTGTTCTTCAGCGCCTGCAGGAAGTAGGGATCGTGCAGAACATAAGAGTAATTGTACATACCCACGCCGAAGAAAGTTTGGGAGGCGGAGTTATAGCCCTCCTCAAAGGAGTAGATGAATACATCCACCAGCGGATAGACCATGAACGCGCCCAAAAACAGAATGGCAGGCAGCAGGTACAGCCAGGCTTTCAGATTATTTTTTTCCATTGACTCTCCCCCGCATCTAAACCGGATGCGCTCTTCGGTTTCCATATTAAACAGGAAAACCTTGTGGGGCTTGAGGGCGAAGCGCACCGTAGCGGCGGTGCCCACGGCAGAGAGATTGTCTGCATCGATGATGGCACGGATCGCGGTGTTTTCGCACTGGGGATGGGTGGACACCACGCTGATATCCCGGCCCATGACCTCTACACGGTTCAGGGAGCAGCCAAGAGGGCCGTTTTCTTCCAGTTCAAAGCCCTCCGGCCGCACCGCAGCCCACACGGGGCCGTCCGGTACATTCTTTGCGGGCAAAACAGCTTCTTCGCCGATGTACAGCGTTTCACCCTGTACATTGGCGCGGAACACATGGATGGGCGGTGTACCCAGGAACTTGGCCACAAACAGGTTAATGGGATCGTCGTATACCTCCTGGGGCTGGCCGATCTGCTGCACCACGCCGTCCTTCATCACCACGATCATATCGGAGATGCTCATGGCTTCTTCCTGGTCGTGGGTCACGAACACGGTGGTGATGCCGGTCTCCCGCTGGATGCGGCGGATCTCTTCTCTGGTCTGCAGGCGCAGGCGGGCATCCAGGTTGGAGAGGGGTTCATCGAGAAGCAGCACACGGGGCATTTTGACCAGCGCGCGGGCAATGGCCACACGCTGCTGCTGACCGCCGGAAAGCTCGCTGGGTTTTCTGTCCATCAGGGCATCGATCTGCACCAGCTTGGCGGCCTCCAGGGCTTTTTCCCGCATCACCTGCTTGGTCAGTTTCTCCTTACCCTTCAGGTTTTCCAGGGGGAACATGATATTCTGCTGCACGGTAAGGTGGGGGTACAGCGCGTAATTCTGAAATACCAGGCCAACGCCCCGCTTTTCTGCCGGCAGGCCGGTCACATCGTCATCGCCGAAAAAAATCTGCCCGGAAGTAGGCTTCTGCAGGCCGCAGAGAAGATTCAGCGTGGTGCTTTTGCCGCAGCCGGAAGGGCCTAATAGGCCGATAAGCTTGCCATCCGGAATTTCAAAGGTAAAATCGTTCACCGCAACCACTTCGGCGGCGTTTTTTCCGCGGCCGGGGAATTTCTTAGTCAGATTCTGCAATACAACTTTCATCGTATTTCACTCCTTGGTTCCAAATGAAAGAGAAGCGGAAAAACAGGCCCACCTCTCCATTCTATCTGTCATTTTATCCCAATCCCGTACACAAGTCAACGGTTAGAAACAAAAACCGGGCGCATAGTAATTGCGTTCTTTCGTTTTTTCGTATAGAATAAAGGAAAGGCAATTTGCAAATCCTCCGTGCCGCGTTACAGTCCACAGCCGCGGTGCTGTACTGCAGCCAAAACCGGCACGCATTTTTTAAAACAATCCCATATTTTACGGGAGGAAACCGTATGAACAGATGCGATACCATTCTTTTGGGTGCAAGCTATGCTGCACTGGGCTATGCCGCCGCACACCCGGATGTACTGATTCTGGAAGCCGGGGAATTCCTTGGCAGCGATTACCACGCCTGCCTGCGCCCCTGCCAAAGCCCCGCCCTGCCCCATTCTCCGCAGGCATTGGCGCTGCACAGCTTTTTTAAAGAAAAGCAAATACTTACCGATGACCGTCTGGATGTTCTGCGGGCGGCAGCCGCTGTGTGCCGCTATGCACAGGAGCAGCCGTGGTTTGGCCGGGTACGGCTGGAAGCACGGGTGATCTCTGTTGAACGCAAAAACGGCCTGTTTGAAGTGGAATACTACACCAACACCGGCATTCACCGCGCTGCAGCAAAGCACGTGCTGGACACCACAGCCCGCCGCGTGTCTCTCTCCGGGGCTGCCGTAAAAGAAAAGCAGCTGCACGTGGTGTGTTCCGATGTACCGGCAGATTTTGAAGCGGCACTGACAAAAGAAAACGACACGCTGCGCTTTACCCCCGGTTATCGTACCGGCGAATGGACCGTGACTTTCCCCTTTGCCCCGGAAGCCACGCTTTCTCAGGCACGGGAGACGGTGGAAAATACCTGGCGCGCGGTTTTCCCGGGCGGCGAAGCGCTGATCGATGTTGTTGGTTTTGAGTTTGACCCGGTGGTGCAGCCAACAGCAGGCGATGTTCCATGGCTTTGCCCCCACACTTTCGGCGACCCGCTGACCGCCTTTGATGCCGGTGCACAGTTTGATTTTGCAGAGGAGGCCGACGCATGAGATACTACGAACTTGCAGAAAACATCTGCCGCTGCACGGAATGCGCTGCCCCTGATTTTGAAAAAACATACGATCTCATCGTGGCCGGGCTCGGCTCCGCCGGCACCTTCCTCGCGCTGAGTGCCGCCCGGGAGGGGCTTTCTGTTCTTGGCGCGGAGCGCGGAAACTGCTGCGGCGGCATGAGCGTGCAGGGCGTGGTGAACGGCTATTACAACGGCTACACCGGCGGCAGCTACATGGCCATCGATAACGAAACCAACGCACTGAACCGCAAAATTTACCGCCCATTTTACAATAACCCGGACAGCAAAAAGCACCGCATGGAAAACGAACTGCTGGCCCACGGCGCAGAGCTGAGCTTTCACAGCGTTGTGCTGGGCGTATACGCCGAAAATGAAACTGTGGCCGGTGTACGCCTTCTGCAGGACGGTATTGTGCATGAATATGGCTGCAAATTCCTTTCGGACAGCACCAGCGAAGGCCATGTGCTGCGGATGCTGGGCGTACCCGGGTGGGTGGGCCGCTGCACAGACGGCGCCACCGCACCGTTTTCCAGCGTGCGCATTTTTAAAAAGCCGGATGGCTCTTTGAACCGCACCAACGATGACAGCGGCTACCTGAACCCCTACGACGACGAAGCTTTTTCCACAGCGGTGCTCACCGCCCACGGAAAACACCTGGCAGACAGCGACCCGGAGAGCGAACGGTTCCTGTACGCCGCCCCGCAGATCGGCAACCGGGAGGGCATGACCTTTGAAGGCGAACAGACGCTGACCCTGCGGGATATTCTGGATGAAACGACATGGGAAAACACCCTGTGCTGCGCTTATTCCGACATTGACAAGCACGGTGTGGACCGCGCCTTTGACGATACGCTGTACCAGGATTGGTTCGTCATCAGCAATCTGAGCACCGTGACATTCAAGATCCGCATTCCGCTGGGTGCCCTGGTTCCCAAAGGCTGGAAACGTCTGGTGGCAGTCTCCCGCTGCCTTGGCATCGACAATTATTCCTCCTCTGCCGTGCGCATGAACCGCGATATGTACCGCCTGGGCGAAGCCGCCGGTGTGGCGGTGGCTCAGGCGCTGCACGCCGGAAAAGACAGCGTGCTGGATATTCCCTATGCACCTCTGCGCACCCGGGTGGAAGAATTGGGCTGCTTTGACCCACAGCCGAATGAGCTGCGCGGCTTTGTGCAGCGCCCGCCGGAACCGCTGTATGTTCCTGTGGAATGGATGACCGACTGGGAAGAAATTGCCCCCGCATTGGGGACCGACCGCCCCGGCGTGGCCATCTGGTCCTGCCGGCGTTTTGGGGAAAAAATGAAGGAGCCCCTTGCCGCGCTGCTGGCAGACGGCACCGTCGCCCAGCGGGGCGCAGCCGCCATTGCCCTGGGTCTGCTGGGAGATGACCGCTGCATTCCCGCCCTGCGTGAGCTTGTGAAAAACCGCTCGGAATACCATTACCTCGACAGCCGCCGCAGCAACCAGATGCCCAGTGTCATCGCCATCTGCCTGCTGGGACGTTTTAAAGATGCAGAAATCGTGCCGGAGCTGCTGTCGATCCTGCAGCCCGAAGAATTTGAAAAGCCGATGTACCACGTGTACCTCACGCCGTACTACAAGCTTTCCATCATCAAAGAACTGAACAGCGTGTACTTCCAGCATTATTCCTTTGCCGTGGTAGCGCTGGC
>JAFYOA010000120.1 GCA_017547865.1 Clostridia bacterium | reverse complement strand
TTCTTCAAACATAATTTATTGCTCACGTTCGGCCCCCTCTTATCGTGTGATTGCCGCACTTGGGGAAACCTTTCTTGCAGGTTTTCCCCTCTTAGAACAGCGCTCCACACACTGCGTGTGTTCCGCTTTTAGTTGCGCAAGCGCAACGAACCGGCCCTGCCTTTGGAATTCGCGAACTTTTGGAAAAGTTCGATCAAAACTTTTACATGAAAATGAACCGATATCTTTTTAGTCTATATAAAACGAGGTACATACCATGAAAATTCTTGCCATTGAAAGTTCCTGCGATGAAACCGCTGCTTCCGTTGTGGAAGACGGCCGCGTTGTCCTTTCCAATGTGGTGGCTTCTCAGGTGGAGGAGCACAAACTTTACGGCGGCGTTGTGCCGGAGATCGCCTCCCGCCGCCACAGCGAAGCCATTGTGGGCGTGGTGCGCGAAGCACTGGAGACCGCCGATATGACCTACGATGACCTGGATGCCATTGCCGTGACCTATGCCCCCGGTCTTATCGGCGCCTTGCTGGTGGGCGTGAACTTTGCCAAGGGCCTGGCATTTTCCACCGGGCTGCCCCTGGTGCCGGTGCATCATTTGCGTTCGCACATTGCTGCCAACTACATTACCCACCCCGAACTGAAGCCGCCCTTCCTGTGCCTGGTGGTTTCCGGCGGCCACACCCATATCATCAACGTAGAAAGCTACACCAAGCTTACCGTGATCGGCCAGACCCGGGACGATGCGGCGGGCGAGGCCTTTGATAAAGCCGCCCGTGCCATGGGCATGCCCTACCCTGGCGGTATTCATATGGATAAGCTGGCGGAAGAAGGCAACGAAAACGCCTTTAAACTGCCCAAACCCACGGTGGATGGCGCTCCTTATGATTTCAGCTTCTCCGGCCTGAAGACGTTCGTCATCAACCTGCTGCACAATGCTTCTCAGAAAGGGCAGGAGGTCAACACCGCAGATCTGGCGGCTTCTTACCGCAAGGCTGTGGTGGATTGCCTGGTGCGCAACGTGATGAAAGCCGCCGATGCCACCGGCGCGAAGAAGATCGTCATTGCGGGCGGTGTTTCGGCCAACCGTTTGCTGCGCCGCCGGCTGGAAGATGAATGCAAGCGTACCCGCCGCGAATTCTTCTGCCCGGAGCTGAAGTACTGCGGTGACAACGCCGCCATGGTGGGTGCTCAGGGTTATTATGAATTTACCGCCGGAAAAACCGCTGGCATGGATCTGAATGCCTGCGCCCAGATGGACATTCAGGAGGGCTGATATGGCGAAGAAAATCCTCATCATCGACGGGCAGGGCGGCCGCATGGGCAGCCGTCTCGTGGCCGCGGTGAAAGAAAAATTCCCCCATTGTGAACTGATCGCCGTGGGAACCAACAGCATTGCCACGGCGAATATGATTAAGGCTGGGGCAGAAGCCGCCGCCACAGGCGAAAACGCGGTGATCGTCAACGCCCGCCGGGCAGATGTCATCGTGGGGCCCATCGGCATTGTGATCGCCGATGCGCTGCTGGGAGAAATTACCCCCGCCATGGCCACCGCCGTGGGGCAGAGTGAAGCGGAAAAATTCCTGCTGCCGGTGAATAAATGCAACAACCATGTGGTGGGTGTGGAGTCCCTGCCGGTCAACGCCATTCTCGAAAAAACCGTCGCCATGATTGGTGAGATCGTTGGGGAATGAACGGAGAATTGCTGCCGCAGCGGAAACGAAACCGTCTGCCTAATTATGATTACCGCCAAAATGGTGCGTATTTCATTACGATTTGCACCAAAGACCGGTATGAGATTTTCGGTGAGATTGTTGCAAATCCGGATACAGGCGCAGGTGTAGGGGACGATGCTTGCATCGTC
>JAFYOA010000119.1 GCA_017547865.1 Clostridia bacterium | reverse complement strand
TGTATACGGCAGCCTTTCCACCGGCGTGCAGAAAAAAGCACTGGAAACGCTCACCGAATTCCTGCTGGATTACACCATGGAATACCCGGTGGCTCTGCCCGCGGAAAAATATGAACCAACGGATGACTTCCGCTGGTTCTTCATCGGCACCCGGGCGCAAAACCCCCACATCGCCGCTTTTGGCGGAACTGCCCCCACCCACAAAGAGGGCTACCGCATTTCCGTGCAAAACGACACCGTGGTGATCGAAGGCTGCGACGATGCCGGCGTGCTGTACGGCTGCGTGGATTTTTACAACAAATACATACTGAAATTCGAGTTCGACCATCACCCCGGCCGGTACTTCCGCAATATTTTTGAAGGCACACTGCCGGATTTTGAACTCACTTCCCATCCCGATGTTTCCGACCGCGGCATCTGGACCTGGGGCCATGTGATCTACGACTACCGCGGCTTCATCGACAACATGGTGAAGCTGAAGATGAACACCATCATCGTGTGGAATGACCACGCACCGGTGAACGCAGAGGATTTCATCGCCTATGCCCACGACCGCAACGTGAAGGTGATTTGGGGTTTTGCCTGGCTGTGGGATACAGACTGCAATAAATTCAACATTGCCGCTTTGGGCAACGCCGGGGATGAAATTGCAGAAAAATACAAGCGCGAATACGCCCCGCTGAACGCAGACGGCATCTACTTCCAGTCTTTCACCGAGCTGGATAAAGATGAGATCGGCGGCATTCTCATTGCGGAGGCTGTAACCAACTTTGTAAACGAAACGGCCCAGAAGTTCTTCGAAGTGACCCCCGGGCTGGAGCTGCAGTTCGGCCTGCATGCCACTTCCGTAAAAGAAAAGCTGCAGTACCTGCGCCATGTGGATCCCCGCATCCGCATTGTGTGGGAAAACTGCGGATCGTTCCCCTTCTCTTACATTCCCCAGGATGTGGGCGGGTTTGAAGAGACCTGCAATTTTGTCCGCACCATCGCTCACCTGCGGGGCGAACAGGAAAACTTCGGAGTGGTGACCAAAGGTTTGGTAAAGCTGAACTGGAGTGAATTTACCCACCCGAAAGGCCCCGCCTGCTTTGGCGTAAGCAGCCGCGAGGTGCAGGCCAACCGCGTGGTGCGCAAGCACAAATACTGGAAGTACATTCAGGCTTACTGGATGACCTACGCAGACAAAGCCCACGAAATGATCCGCCTGATGCAGCAGGAAAGAAACGGCAAACTGGTGATCACCGGCCTGGTGGAAGACGGTATGTTTGAAAAGCACATCTACTTCCCCGTGGCCCTGTACAGCGAAATGCTGTGGGACTGCGCCACACCCACCAACGATCTCATCAACGCCGTGGCCCTGCGGGACTACGTGGATTTTGCATAACAAACCGGGGATGCCAGGCGGCATCCCCTTTTTTGCAATAAATGCGCGAAAAAAAACACAAATTCTGTGCGCTGCTTCTTCCCCTTGTGTTACAATGAAAAAAATGAAAAAGGCGGTGCAGTTATGGCAAAAGATTATTCCAACCCCTGGTACCGGGACGACGACCAATCCATTCTGGAAGTATACGATGTGGAAACCGGCACCCGCACAGTGCTGGCAGAATTCGATTATCTCATCGAGGCCCCCAACTGGTCTGTGGACGGCAAATTCCTGGTGTATAACAGCAAGGGCCGGGTGTTTACCTTTGACCTCGAAACGAAGGAAAGCAAAGAAATCGACACCGGCTTTGTGGATAATTGCAACAACGACCATGTGCTTTCAAGCGATGGAAAAAGCATTGCGGTAAGCCACGGCACCAAAGAAGATAAAAAATCCCGTATTTATACCGTTCCGCTCACCGGCGGCACGCCCCGTCTCATCACGCCCCTGGCCCCCAGCTATCTGCATGGCTGGTCACCGGACGGCACCACCCTGGCCTACTGCGCCGAACGAAACGGCGAGTTCGATATCTACACCATTCCCGCCGAAGGCGGTGTGGAAACACAACTGACCAACACCCCGGGGCTGAACGACGGACCGGAGTATTCTCCGGATGGTCGGCAGATATGGTTCAACTCCGTGCGTTCCGGCACGATGCAGGCTTATGTGATGAACGCGGACGGCACCGATCAACGACAGATGACCTTCGATGAGGGCTT